>JAUYQP010000004.1 GCA_030697205.1 Mycobacteriales bacterium | reverse complement strand
CGTCAACTACAACGACCGCAAGGCCGTCGCGGCCGCGCTGAAGGCCATCTACACCGCGGTCAACGCCGACGCCGCGGAGACCGCGCTGCTGGAGTTCGCCGAGTCCGACCTCGGCAAGAAGTACAAGGCGACCGTCGCGACCTGGCAGAACGCCTGGGAACGCTTCATCCCGTTCCTGGCGTTCCCCGCCGAGGTCCGCAAGGTCATCTACACGACCAACGGCATCGAGAGCCTCAACTACCAACTCCGCAAGATCATCAAGAACCGCGGTCACTTCCCCAACGACCAAGCCGTCGTCAAGCTGCTCTGGCTCGCGATCCGCGACATCGAGGACAAGCGAGCGCGCCTACGAGCCAAGGAGAAGGGCCTGCCCAAGGGTGAACGCAAAGCCCCCGGCCGGCTCGTCGACGGCGCCACCGTCCAAGGCTGGAGAACCGCCCTCAACGCCCTCGCCCTGACCTACCCCCGACCGCTTCGCCGACCACATCCGGTAACCCACATTTCCATGATCACCAAGGCGACTTACACAGAATTCTTGACAAGCTCCTTGTTCGGCAAGGACAGCAGCGGCCAAGGCCTGCCCGCCGAGTTGGCCCGACGCGAAACCCGACTGGCGAAGATCACCGAGGCGAAGGCGGCGCTGGAGACCGAGGCTCGGGAGCGCGCAGCGGCGGAGGCTGCCGAGCGGGCTCGCGCTGCGGGCAAGGACGAGGACACGGTCGCCGAGCGCGCCGCGGCCGCGGCTGATCGGGCGGTGCCGAAACCGACGGCGCAACGCAACTTCACCGATCCCGAGTCGCGGATCATGAAGACCGCGGACGGGTCGTTCGCGCAGTGCTTCAACGCCCAGGCGGTGGTCGACGACGCCCCTCAGGTGATCATCGCGACCGACCTGAACAACTGCGCCGCCGACAGCCAGACGCTGATCGCGATGACCGGGCAGGTCAGCACGAACACCGGCAGCGCCCCGAAGCAGCTGCTCGCCGATGCCGGCTACTGCTCCGAGGCCAACCTCACCGCCGCCGCGGAGATCACCGAGAAGACGGGGACTGAGTTCCTGATCGCGACCGGCCGGCTCGGCCACGACGAGACCGTCCCAGCAGCACCCCGCGGCCGGATCCCGAAGGCGCTCACCGCCAAGCAACGGATGGCCCGCAAGCTCCGCACCAAACCCGGCCAGGCTGCCTACGCCCGGCGCAAGGCGATCGTGGAACCCGTCTTCGGCCAGATCGCCACCCTGCAAGGCAAACACGTCCTGCTCCGCGGCCTGGACAACGCCCGCGGTGAGTGGAAGCTGCTCGCCGCCTGCCACAACCTGCGCAAACTCCACGGCCACCTCGGCACCGACGGACTGGGAAAGCTCCGAACGGCCACCTGAGGGCCACGGGCGTGGCTCTCAGGCCCACCAGCAGGCCCCCTGACCCGGTCACGAACTCGATCAGGCACCGCGAGAGCAACTCCGGCCCACGGCCCGAGATCGCCCGACGACGACACGACCAACCTGCCCGCAGCCTGATGGCCCTTACGGACCCACGCTCCTAGGTGTACTGATGGGAACGGCACCCCACCGACGCCGTCACTGGCGCATCTCGACCACGCCTGTGGCGAGCAGAGCACCGCACAATGCGAAGAAGCTGCCGACCAGGACCATGATGAAGCGGTTCCACCGGGTCCAGCCTCTGCCCGTGAACGTGTTGCTTCGGCAGAACGCATTGTTGGACGCGCCCACTCGGTCGGCCAGAACTGCTCTGCTAACCGCAAGTGCGATGCCAAAGACGACCAGTAGCCCGCCGACGACGTACCGCATGCGCGAGAGGTACCCCAACGCCTACCCGGCAACCGCACCCCAAGTGGTCCCGCACCGTCACGCAGGCGGCGGCCGGGGGTCTGGCTTCCGTCATGCGAGTAATGCGTGGTTACACCAGGATCGGCACCTCTTCTCGACTCCTGCGGTCGACCTGGTGGTGTCAGTGCCAGTCGACGGTGGAGGCGCCGAGTGACCCGGCGCTTGCCTTCAGACTCTTGTCTCGCGTCCAGAGGCGAGTGCCTGGCGACAGGAGGACGGAACCGAGTAGGTGAGCGTCTACTGGGCTGAGGCCCTTGCCCCAGAGGACGTGCGCGGACACCAGGGTGAGCAACTCGTCATGATTGAGGGACGGGCTCTGCGTCAGCCGGCCGAGCGATGCGAGCACAGCGTCTCGGTTCTTGAGGCTGCCGAGCGCCAGCTCCTGGATGACCAGTGGGTGGCAGGCGACCTCGTCGCGCGCGAGGGCGTCGACGAGGGTGGACTCGGTAGCGCGTAGGTGGTCGATCCACACGGAGGTGTCGACCAGAATCACGAGGCGCTGTTCCGCCGTCGCGGCGCAGCCGAGGCCTTTGCGTCGCTGCCGCCGAGGGCAGCCAACCGCTTCGCGCTCTCGACGCGGATGAGCGTCTCGAGGCCCGCGCGTAGGAGCGCGGTGCGCTCCGTCATGCCCGTCAGCTCGGCGGCGCGCTCAAGCAAGTCATCGTCGATCGTGACTGTCGTCCTCATGGGTACCTCCCGGTGGTACATCTATGTTAGCACCAAGTGGTGCTCATCTTGATGTGCCCGGCCAGATCTGGTTGGGAGCCAGCGCTGCTTGCGTGTGCCCTTCCCGACCACGCGTAAGGCCGCATAGCCGCTGCGTACTTGGGCGTCCCGGAGCATGACTCGGTTGAGGCTCCGCGTCAGAGCGCGGAGCCTGACCCGAGACAGGGAAAGTCCGCGCGTCCGGTGCGGTCGGCCCCGTCGCCGCAGGTCGAGCGAGCCGGCTACTCGAGCGGCTGCAGGGGTGGGTCGCTCTGCTTGCGGACGACGGTGATACCGAGGCTGGCAGCGCTGACGAGCAGGAGCGCGACGACCTCCCGACCGCCCAGGGCCTGACCGAGCACGAGCAGGCCGGCGATCGCCGCGGCGGCCGGCTCCAGGCTCATGAGGATGCCGAAGACGCGGGTCGGGATGCGGCGAAGCGCCGACAGCTCGAGGCCGTAGGAGATGACCGAGGACAGCAGGGCCACGGCCAGCGCGGCCAGCAGCAGGACGGGCCGGTCGATGACCTCCGCCGCGCCGGAGGCGCCGAAGGGCAGGACCAGCACGGCGGCGACGGCGAGGGCCACGGCGAGGCCGTCGGTGCCGGGCAGCAGCTGCCCGACGCGAGCGCTCGCCACGATGTAGGCCGCCCAGAACAGGCCGGCGACGAACGCCAGCAGCAGTCCGGAGACGGGGGCGTCGGTGCCGCCGCCCGTCCCGAGCAGGACGACGCCACCGGCTGCGGTCAGGGCCCACAACAGGTCGAGCAGCCGACGGGTCTGCACCAGCGCGAGCATCAGCGGGCCGACGAACTCGACCGTCACCGCAACGCCGAGCGGGACCGTCTGCAGAGACAGGTAGAAGACGAGGTTCATGCCTGCCATCGCGGCACCGAGCAGGGCCGCGGCCTGCCACTGCGCGCGGGTCCACCGGGACAGCCGTGGGCGCAGGACGGAGAGCAGCAGCAGGGCGGCCAGTCCCAGGCGCAGCAGGGTGGTCCCTGCGGCACCGAGGTCGTCGAACAGGCCCTTGGCGACGGCGCTGCCGAGCTGGACCGAGACGATCGCGCCGAGGACGAGCAGGGGAGCGGGAATGCGCTCCGTCGTCACGCGGGTCCGGAGTCGACGGCCGCGAGGCGAGCGGCGGCAGGGTCGGCTGGGGACACGAGGGAGGCGGCTACCGGAGTCGCGGGGGCGACGGGGACAGGGGAGTCAGAGGAGGGGGCGTCAGAGGAGGCGGTGGCGACGGCCGCCTCCTCGTCGTACTCCTGCTCGGCCCTGCGCAGCTCGCGACGGGCCAGCAGCACCGCATTGAGCTCGGCGCCGCCGAGCAGGCCGACGCAGAGCAGGTACATCCAGGTCATGACGATGAGGCCGCCACCGAGGGCGGAGAAGACCGGCGAGGCGTCGAGCGCGACCTCGAGGTAGAGGTTGAAGCCGACCGACGCGCCCAACCACAGGATGGCCGTGAGCAACGCACCGGACAGCCCCTGCCGCCACGGGCCGGCGCGGTCGGGGCACAGGTGGAACATCGTGGTGGCCCAAAGGACCAGCGACAGGAACGCCACCGGCCAGCGCAGGTAGGCCCAGACGAAGGCGTACTCCTCCGACAGCCCGACCGAGCCGACCACCTCGTCGGCGGCGAACAGCGGGCCGACGACGACCAGGGTCACGACGACGACCGCGACCAGGATGCTGCCGGTGCCGACGACGAGGCCGAGGGCGCGGCGCCACCACCAGCCGCGGCGGTCGTGGACGTCGTAGCAGACCGTGACGGTGTTGATGATCGACGCGAAGGCCTGCGCGAGCGAGGCGAAGGCGAGCACGAGGGCGAGCGTCAGGGCGTCTCCGCTGGTGCGGAAGAGCTCCTGCGCGGTCTCGATGGCCGGGTTGGCGTTGCTGGTGAGGATCTCGCGCAGGAAGTCGAGCACGCTGTTCTCGACGTCCCTGGCGTTGCCCGCGCCGATGATCGTCGACAGCTGACCGAGGACGGCCGCGACCACGATCAGCGTCGGGAAGACGGTGAGGACGGCCATGAAGGCGTTCTCCGCGCCCAGGCCCAGGACCCGGTCGCGGTCGCTCTTGCGCCACACGTCGGCGACGAGGCGGAAGAAGCCGCGGACGACACCGCGGGGCAGGGGGCGGGCGGCCTCGGCGGCAGTCGCGCTCGCCCGGGCTGCGGCGCTGCGGCGCTCGGCCTCCGGGGTTGCGTGCACGGGAGCGGGGGTCGTCACCTCACCATCGTCGCCGATGACGGCCTCACCGCGAAGGACGGCGCCCCGTGGGACGGGTCACGGTCGGGTCAAGCGGGGGCGAGCCGCAGCACCCGGTCGTCCTCCGCGACCGGCGACCCGCGGCCGTCGCGGTTGGAGGTCAGCACCCACAGCGACCCGTCGGGGGCGGTCGCGGCGGCCCGCAGCCGGCCGAAGTCGCCCTCGAACAGCGCCGTGCGCGAGCCGGGCGAGGCGAGCGGCACCCGCCACAGCCGCTGACCGCGCAGCGCGGCAACCCAGAAGCTGTCGCCGACGACCGCGCCGCCGCTCGGTGACGCCTGGTCGGTGGACCAGGTGGTGACCGGGTCGACGAAGCGGGCGTCGTCGCCCACGCCTTCGATGAGCGGCCAGCCGTAGTTGCCACCGACCTTCAGGACGTTGACCTCGTCGAGCCGGTTCTGCCCGAACTCCGTCGCCCACAGCCGGCCGCTGCTGTCGAAGGCCAGCCCCTGCACGTTGCGGTGGCCGAGGGTGAAGACCTTCGTCCCGTCGACCGGCTCGCCGTCGGGCGTCACCCGAAGCACCTTCCCGCCGAGCGAGTCGCGGTCCTGCGCCAGCGACCGGTCGCCGACGTCGCCGGTGCCGACGTAGAGGTTGCCGTCGGGTCCGAAGGCGATCCGCCCGCCGTTGTGGACCGTCCCCTTGGGGATCCCGGTGACGACCGGCACCGCCGAGCCGCCCTCCAGTGGGAAGCGCACGACGCGGTTGTCGTCCTCGGCCGTGAGGTAGGCGTAGACCATCCCGTCGGTCGCGAACTCCGGGCTGACCGCGAGCCCGAGCAGCCCGCCCTCCCCGGCCGGCCGCGCCTCGCTCATCCGCCGCACCTCGACCGGCGGCCCGCCACCGGCAGGCACCCGGACGATCCGCGTCGTGTCGCGCTCGCTGACCAGCGCGTCGCCGTCGGGCAGGAACGCGATGCCCCAGGGCGCCTCCAGCCCCGTCGCGACGACCTCGGGCGAGGTCGTGCGCACGCCCGCGGCCGGTGACGACGTCGACGGTGCCGGCGCAGCCGAGGTGGTGGTCGGGGCTGCCCGGCCGGTCGGCTCGGGTCCGTCGTCGGCGCAGGCACCGAGGGGCAGGAGCAGGGCGAGTACGACGCAGGCGCGGGTCAGGTGCACGCGTCCGTCGTACCTCCTCCGCGACCTGCTGTCAGGTCGGAGCCGGGCCGAGCTCGAGGGCCATGAGGGCCAGCGACCACTCGACGAGGTGGTCGACCCGCTCGAGGCTGCGCCCGGTGAGGGCCTCGAGCCGGCGCAACCGATTGAGGACGGTGTTGCGGTGGCAGTAGAGCCGGGCCGCGGTCTGGCCTGCGGAGCCGCCGGTGTCCAGCCAGGTGGTGAGGGTGTCGAGCAGCACGGCGCGCTCGTCGGTCTCCAGGGCGAGCACCCCGCCGAGGGCGCGCTCGACGAGCCGGCCGGCGAGGTCGGGGGCGGTGACGAGCAGCGCGGCGGGCAGGCACGACGCGAGGTCGACGACCCCGCTGCGCTGCGCAGGCAGGGCGCGCAGGGCGGTCTCGGCCATCCGGTGGGCGACGTCGACGTCGGCGAGACCCTCGACCTCGGGTGCGACACCGGCCCGGATCGCCGGCACCACCTGCAGAGCGGTGCAGATGTCGGCCAGCGTCGCGCGGCCGAGGCTGACGATCCCGACCTCGCGGTCGGCGCGGGTCCGCCAGGCGCTGCGGTGCCCGCGGACGGCGAGCGCGTCGCGGGCAGCGGCACCGTGGCCGCTGGACTCCGCGGCGCTGTGCACGACGACGACGGTGACGCGGCCGTGCTCGGGCAGGTCGAGCACCGCTGCGGCGTCGGCGGCGACGCTGCGGTCGCTGCCCCGCCCCTCGAGCAGCGCGTCGAGCAGCGCGTCGCGACGGCGGTCGTCGCGGCGCGCGATCTCGGACTCGGTGTGGCGGTAGGCGTCGGCGACCGCGGCGGAGTAGCGGTCGACGAGCTCCCAGACCTCGCTGGCCGCAGTGACGAGCGCGTCGACGCTGGCCGGTCCGCCGGTCTGCGCCTGGGCGACGAGGCCCTCCCAGATCGTGCGGTAGCCCAGGCGGTAGGCGTGCAGCACCGACTCGAGCGGCAGCCCCTGCTCGGCGCGGCGGTGACCGGTCTCGCGGGGAGCGTCGAAGGCGTTGTCGCTGTCGAGGTCGGAGACGCCGCCCAGGGCCTGCAGGAGCCGCTCGAGGTTGGCGTGGCAGGAGCGCGCGAGGTCCTCGCGGGTGACGCCCGCTCGGGCGGAGTAGGACGGGTCCTCGTCGAGGATCGCCTCGACGAGCCGCTCGGTGAGCCGGTCGAGGTCGGCGAGCAGCGTCTGGCCGAGCGCCGCGACGGCGGGAGAGCGGCCAGCGGGAGCGGGACTGCGCTCGGCGGTCATGGGTCTCCCCTGCTCGGTCCGGCGCGAGGATCAGCCGCGCCACGCCCGCCCAGCGTAGGGCGCGACCGCGGTCGTCGACAGCAGCCGCACAGTCGCGGAGACGCGTGCGCACCGCCCTGACACCGGTATCGCCCACTTTGTCCACTCAGGTCTTGTGCGCTCGCACAGGGGTGAGCGGCGTCACAAGGGCGAAACTCTGCGGCAACTCGGTGTTCGCTGTCCCCGAACGAGTGGTCCGCCCGCATGCCCCCCCCGCCCGTCTTCCCGCCGCCCCCTGCTCGCCGCTCCCGTCGTCACCGCGCTCGCCCTCGGCGTCCTGCCGCTCGGCCTCGCCGCGCCGGCCACGGCCGCCGACCTGTCCGAGACCGGCCGCTTCACCGCGCCCTTCGAGGCCCTGACTGCGCTGGGCCCGCAGCGAGGTCGACGCCGTCAGTAACCCGAACGGCATCGACGGCGAGTACCTCCCCGGCGGTCTCTACAACAACGACGAGACCCGCAACGACGGCGACCTCTTCTGCTCCGACCAGCTCCTGCTCGCCGACGGTCGCAGGCTCAACGCGGGCGGCACGGCGTGCTACCAGGAGCCGGGGATCCTCGGCATGCCCACCTACGGCGTCGTCGAGCTCGAGGGCCTCAAGAACAGCCGCCTCTACGACCCGGAGAAGAACTCCTGGGCCGACGGTGGCAACATGACCTACGGCCGCTGGTACCCGTCGCTGGTCACGCTGCCCGACAACAGGGTGCTCGTCGCGAGCGGCGTGACCACACTCATCAAGCCGGTCTACCCGGACCGCCCGCTCGACTCGGGCCTGAACGTCACGCAGACCGAGGTGTACGACCCCAAGACCAACGCCTGGACCGTGGACGGCGGCAAGAAGTCGCTGCCGCTCTACCCGCGCATCCACCTGCTGCCGACCGGCCACGTCTACTACGACGCCGCGGGTCAGACCTTCAACCCGAGCGGTCAGGCGTACGACGAGGCGACCTGGAACATGGCGTCGTCGTACGACCCGAAGACCAAGACCTGGACCGACCTCGGCCTGCCGGTCTTCGGCTACCCCGAGCTCCCCGCACCGCTCGGCTTCCGCGGGTCCGCGTTCAGCCAGATGCTGACGCTCACCGCGTCCTACGACACCGCCCGCTTCCTGTCGGCCGGTGGCGTCTACGGCGTCTCGCCCGGCACCTACGTCGGCACCGACACCTCCACGCTCAACACCGTGAAGATCGGTCCCGGCGGGTGGAGGATCTTCACCTCCGAGGCGACCGAGCCGCTGAACGACCCCCGGTGGTACTCCACCGGCGTCACGCTGCCGACCGGTGAGGTCATCGCCTTCAACGGCGCCGCCCGTGACGAGGTCGTCGCCCCGGGCTCCGGCACGCCGGTGAACACGCCGGAGATCTTCGACCCGGAGAAGGGCACGTGGACCGAGCTCGCCGGTCAGTCCTAGGGCCGGATCTACCACAACACCGCGGTGCTGCCGGACGGCAGGGTCCTCGTGGGCGGCCACTCGCCGATCGCGACGGGCAGCTCGTTCGAGACGCCCGTGCTCCAGGACACCCTCGGGTTCTGCCAGCCGCAGCGCGAGCCGAGCTTCGAGATCTTCGAGCCGCCGAACCTCTTCTACGGCCAGCGCCCGGTCATCGCCGGCGTCTCCCGGGCGGCCACCCGCGGCAAGACGCTGACGATCGAGACGCCCGACGCCCAGGACGTCTCCTCGGTGACGATCGTGCGCAACACCGCGATCACCCACCTCGTCGACGCCGACCAGCGCGTCGTCGAGCTGCCGGTCGTCAAGCGCAGCGGCGGCACGGTGACCGTCGCGGTCACCGACAACGCCGCCGTCCTGCCCGACGGCCCCTACAACGTCTTCGTCAACAAGACCTACGCCAAGGGCGAGACCCCGTCGGTCGGGCGCCAGGTCTTCGTGGGCCATATGACGGCAGCGGCCCGTTCCGCCTCCACGCCGGTCGACGCACCCGCCGGCCTGCCGGTCGTCGACGCCACGACGCAGGTCGCCGCCCTGCCGGAGCCGCTCCCGAGCCTGCCTGTCGTCGTCGCGACCGCGCTGCTCGGCGGCACGTTCCTGCTGCGACGTCGGGTGCTCGCGCACCGCGCCTGACCCCGCCGCTAGCCGTGGCATAGCGTGCGGCCGACCCTTCAGGTCCCCCGGAGAGGAGTCGCGCCCGTGCGCACCCGTGCGCTGCTGACCGCTGCCGCACTGCTCGCGGGCGCGACCTCTGTCGGGCTCCCCGGCACGGCAGCAGCGCACTCAGCCGATCCACGTATCGTGACCGTGATCGACTCCGTCGTACCCCCTCTGCCTGCCGACGTCGTCGTGCAGGCGCAGGCGGGCGCCGCCACCCAGCTGGTCGTCGCGAACCCCACGGCGACCCAGCTGGTGGCGGTCGCCCGCGGCGGCGAGGACTTCCTGTGGATCAGCAGCGCGGGCGTCGAGGCCAACCTCGAGAGCCCGGAGTTCTACGAGACGTCCAACCCGGTCGGCAGCTCTGCGGCGACCCCGGCCACGGTGCGTGAGGGCGGTGGCAAGGGCACGCCGCGCTTCGTGCGGATCGGGTCGACGAGCTCGTGGGGGTGGTACGACCACCGCCTGCACCCAGCCGACCTCGCCGCACCTGCCGACGCGACGCGGCCGGCCCGGCTGGGTGACTTCACCGTGCCGATGCGCTACGGCGGGACCGCGGTCGAGGTCCGCGGGCACGTGGAGTTCCGCCCGCTGCAGGGGACCTTCGACGTCACCGCCGACCTCGCGCCGGACGCGCTCGCGGGGGTGACCGTGCAGGTCCTGCAGAGCAGCAAGCTCCCGGGGCTGTTCCTCACCAACGGCGACACCCGTGAGTTCACCGTGCTCGGCCGCGACGGCGAGCCCTTCGCGCGCTTCGGCCCGCGCGGGCTCGAGGTCAACGCCGTGAGCCGCACCCGCGTCGAGGACCAGCAGGCCCGCGGGGCCGATGCCGGACCGCCTGCAGCCGAGCCGCGCTTCGAGCTGCTCGGCGGGACCCGGCTGTCGTGGCTCGACACCCGTCTGCGCTGGAAGGACGCGGCCCCGCCCGACGCGGCGCTGCGCCGCGACGAGCCGACGGTGCTCGGTCGGTGGGAGGTGCCGGTCGACGTCGACGGGACCCGGGTGGCGCTCACCGGCGAGATCCGGTGGGTGCCGACCGGTGCGTCGCTGGTGAGTCGTGACGACGGCCGCTCGCCGCTGTTGCTCGCCGGCGGGGGCGTGCTTGTCGCGCTCGTGCTGGGCGGCACCGTCCTGCTGGTGCGCCGCGTCCGTACCCTCTGACTCAGGCGGCCTGCAGGTCGCGGCGCCGGGCCAGGTCGGCGAGCACCATCGACAGCAGCTCGGGGTACTCCAGGGGCAGGAAGTGGCTGCCGGGCAGGACCGAGATCTGCGCGTGCGGGATGCGCGAGGCGGCCGTCGCCATGTCGTGCATCGAGGTGAGGACGTCGTGGCGTCCGGCGACCAGCGTGGTCGGGCACTGCACGAAGGTGAGGTCCATCGGGTCGTGCTCGCTCGCCGCGATGGCGAGGTCCATGTACCACCGCCAGTCGTGCTGCAGGAACTCCTGCAGCATCGGCACGAGCAGCTCCGGTCTGGCCGCGGGCCGCAGGAAGCCGCTGTGTGCGATGAGCCAGGCGGTGCGCGGGTTGACGGGGATCAGGGGAGTGAGCCGGGTGAGGACCGGTCCGGCGGCCCGCAGCGCCTTCGCGGTCTGCACCGACAGCGGCTTGCGCAGGACCCGCGGCACCCGCCAGGGCGCGCCCATCGTCGCGAAGGTGCCGCCCGGCACACCGGCGACGGCCATCAGGCCGGCGACGCGGTCGGGGTGGCGCTGCGCCAGCTCGAAGCCGATGTTGACGCCGATCGACCAGCACGCCACGAGCGCCCGGTCGATGCCCTGCGCGTCGAGCACCGCGACCGCGTCGGCCACGTGGTCCTCGACCCGGATCCGGTTGCGGTCGGCGGGCCGCTGCGACCCGAAGGTGCCCCGGTAGTACCAGGTGCTCACGGCGTAGCCGCTGTCGCTGCCGATGAGCGCCGGCCAGGACTCGGGCACCGTGCCGAGGCCGTTGCTGATCAGGACCGGCGTACCTGTCCCGTCGTTGCTCCACCCGCGTACGACGGTGCCGTCGCTGCTCGTGACGTCGAAGGTGCTCGCCACTACCGGGCCCGTCGCGCCTGGTCGTGGACGGCGAGCACCTGCGGCAGCTGCCGCCGGTCGATCGCCGTCATTCGCCAGCGCTCGCCGTTGGTCCGGACCAGCACCGGGGCGCCGCGCCTGGGCAGGTCGAAGCCCGCGACGTCGTCCCAGGTCGTACGCCGGGGAAGCAGCCCGTTGCAGACCTCCACGCCGACGGGGGCGGCGACCACGCGGGCCCGCACCAGCCAGACCGCCCAGGCCAGCGGGACGACCAGGGCGAAGGTCAGCACCGGAGCGGAGGCGATGAGGGGGAGGCCGCACAGCAGCAGGACGCCGACCGCGAACCACGCGCCGCGGTCGGGGCGCAGCCGCAGGTGGACCGGTGCTGGGGACGGGTCGGGTGAGCTCACGCCGGACATGGTCGCGCACGGTCGTCGCGCACGTAGAGTCGAGGCCCCGCTCGATGCCGGTCCAAACCTCCCCCGGAGCGCCCCACTCATGAGCACCCGCAAGCCGCGCAGCACCGACGTCACCGAGGGCGACCACCGTGCGCCGGCCCGAGCCATGCTGCGCGCGGTCGGGATGACCGACGAGGACATGGACAAGCCGCAGATCGGTGTGGCCTCGTCGTGGAACGAGATCACGCCCTGCAACCTCTCGCTCGACCGGTTGGCCAAGGCGTCCAAGGTCGGGGTGCGGCAGGCCGGTGGCTTCCCGATGGAGTTCGGGACGATCTCGGTCAGCGACGGCATCTCGATGGGCCACGAGGGCATGCGTGCGTCGCTGGTGTCGCGCGAGGTCATCGCCGACTCCGTCGAGACGGTGGTCTTCGCGGAGCGCCTCGACGGCACCGTCACGCTGGCCGGCTGCGACAAGTCGCTGCCGGGGATGCTCATGGCCGCGGCGCGCCTCGACCTCGCGAGCGTGTTCGTCTACGCGGGCTCCACGCTGCCGGGCAAGCTCGGCGACCGCGACCTCACGATCATCGACGTCTTCGAGGGCGTCGGTGCGTGCGCGCGCGGTCTCATCACCCGCGAGGAGCTCACCGCGATCGAGAAGGCCACCTGCCCGGGTGAGGGCGCCTGCGGCGGGATGTACACCGCCAACACGATGGCCGCCGCCGCCGAGGCGCTCGGCATGGCGCTGCCTGGCTCGGCCGCGCCGCCGGCGGTCGACCGTCGCCGTGACGACATCGCGATCCGCTCCGGCGAGGCCGTGGTGCGCCTCGTCGAGCAGGGCCTCACCGCGCGCAAGATCATGACCCGCAAGGCGTTCGAGAACGCCATCACCGTCGTCATGGCGCTCGGCGGCTCGACCAACGCGGTGCTGCACCTCTTGGCGATCGCCCATGAGGCACGCGTCGACCTCACCCTCGACGACTTCAACCGGATCGGCGACCGGGTCCCGCACCTCGCCGACGTCAAGCCCTTCGGCCGCTACGTCATGACCGACGTCGACCGCATCGGTGGCGTGCCCGTGGTGATGAAGGCACTGCTCGAGGCCGACCTGCTGCACGGCGACGCCCTGACCTGCACCGGTCGCACCATGGCCGAGAACCTCGCCGACATGGACGTGGCCGCGCCCGACGGCGACGTCATCCACGCCCTCACCGCGCCGATCCACGCCACCGGCGGCATCACGGTGCTGCGCGGGTCGCTCGCGCCCGACGGCGCGGTCGTCAAGAGCGCGGGCTTCGACAGCGAGGTCTTCGAGGGGCCCGCACGTGTCTTCGACGGCGAGCAGGGCGCGATGGACGCGGTCGTCGACGGCACCCTCGAGAAGGGCTGCGTCGTCGTCATCCGCTACGAGGGCCCCAAGGGCGGCCCGGGCATGCGCGAGATGCTCATGGTCACCGGGGCCATCAAGGGCGCCGGCCTCGGCAAGGACGTGCTGCTGCTCACCGACGGCCGCTTCTCCGGTGGCACCACCGGGCTGTGCGTGGGTCACGTGGCCCCCGAGGCGACCGACGGCGGTGCGATCGCGCTCGTCCAGGACGGCGACCCGATCCGGCTCGACCTCACCGCGCGCACCCTCGACCTGCTCGTCGACGCGGCCGAGCTCGAGCGGCGCCGGGCGGGGTGGAAGCCCCTGGAGCCGCGCTACACGACCGGCGTGCTCGGCAAGTACGCCAAGCTCGTCGGGTCGGCCGCGCAGGGTGCCGTCACGTCGTAGGCGCCATCCCACATCGTGGGATGGCCGTCCCACATCATTTGACACGGGTACGACGGAGGGGCACGCTGTGCAGGTGCGCCGACTCCTCGTAGTTCCCTAGCGCGTCCGCCGACCCCGGCAGACGCGCTCACCTCTCGTGCCACCCGGCGCGGGGGGTTTTTTGTTGCCCCACCGCTCGACCTCACCTCAAGGACGGAACTCGTGTCAGACAGCCTCACCGGAGCCCAGTCGCTGGTGCGCTCGCTGGAGAGCGTCGGCGCCGAGGTCGTCTTCGGCATCCCCGGCGGCGCGATCCTGCCGGCCTACGACCCGCTGTTCGACTCCAAGACGCTGCGCCACATCCTGGTGCGTCACGAGCAGGGCGCCGGCCACGCCGCCGAGGGCTACGCCCAGGCGACCGGCCGGGTGGGGGTCTGCATGGCGACGAGCGGTCCGGGTGCGACCAACCTCGTGACGCCGATCGCGGACGCCTACATGGACTCGGTGCCGATCGTGGCGATCACCGGTCAGGTGCCCAGCGGCGCCATCGGGACCGACGCCTTCCAGGAGGCCGACATCTGCGGCATCACGATGCCGATCACCAAGCACAACTTCCTGGTGCAGTCGGTCGAGGACATCCCGCGCACCATCGCCGAGGCCTTCCACCTCGCCGCCACCGGCCGGCCCGGGCCGGTGCTCGTCGACATCCCCAAGGACGTCCTGCAGCGCACCGGCGACTTCGCCTGGCCGCCGACGCTCGACCTGCCCGGCTACCACCCGACGACGCGCCCGCACGCCAAGCAGGTCCGCGAGGCGGCCCGGCTGATCGCCGAGGCCAAGCGCCCGGTGCTCTACGTCGGAGGCGGCGTCCTCAAGGCGCGCGCAGCCGCCGAGCTGCGGGTGCTCGCCGAGCTCACCGGCATCCCGGTGGTCACGACGCTGATGGCCCGCGGCGCCTTCCCCGACAGCCACCCGCAGCACCTCGGCATGCCGGGCATGCACGGCACCGTCGCGGCAGTGACCGCGCTGCAGAAGAGCGACCTGCTCATCTGCCTCGGTGCCCGCTTCGACGACCGCGTCACCGGCAAGCTCGACAGCTTCGCCCCCGACGCCGCGGTCATCCACGCCGACATCGACCCGGCCGAGATCGGCAAGAACCGCGGTGCCGACGTCCCGATCGTCGGTGACTGCCGCGAGACGATCGCCGACCTCGTCGTCGCCGTCCAGGAGGCCTACGCCGCCGGCACCCGCGCCGACCTCACCGGCTGGTGGACGCAGCTCGACGGCTGGCGCACGACCTACCCGCTCGGCTACGAGGAGCCCACCGACGGCTCGCTCGCCCCGCAGCACGTCATCACCCGGCTGGGCCAGATCGCCGGGCCCGAGGCCATCTACGTCGCGGGTGTGGGCCAGCACCAGATGTGGGCGTCGCAGTTCATCTCCTACGAGAACCCCTACACCTGGCTCAACTCCGGCGGCCTCGGCACCATGGGCTACTCCGTGCCCGCGGCCATGGGCGCGAAGGTCGGCAGGCCCGACGCCACGGTGTGGGCGATCGACGGCGACGGCTGCTTCCAGATGACCAACCAGGAGCTCGTCACCTGCGCCATCGAGGGCATCCCGATCAAGGTGGCCATCATCAACAACGGCAACCTCGGCATGGTGCGGCAGTGGCAGACGCTGTTCTACGACGGCCGCTACTCCAACACCAACCTGCAGTCCAAGCGGATCCCGGACTTCGTCAAGCTCGCCGACGCGATGGGCTGCATCGGCCTGCGCTGCGAGACCAAGGACGACGTCGACGCCACCATCGAGAAGGCGATGGCCGTCACCGACGCGCCCGTCGTCGTCGACTTCGTCGTCGGCCAGGACGCCATGGTCTGGCCGATGGTGCCCGCGGGCACGAGCAACGACGAGATCCTGGCCGCCCGAGACACGCGTCCCGTCTGGGACGCGGACGACGTCTGACGAGGACCTGACCATGCCGACTCCCACCGCCGCCCGCCCCGCCGTCACCCGGCACACCCTGTCCGTCCTCGTCGAGGACAAGCCCGGTGTCCTCGCCCGCGTCGCCTCGTTGTTCAGCCGTCGCGGCTTCAACATCGAGTCGCTCGCGGTCGGCCCGACCGAGGTCGACCACGTCAGTCGCATGACGATCGTCGTCGCGGTCGAGGGCCTGCCGCTCGAGCAGGTGACCAAGCAGCTCAACAAGCTCGTCAACGTGCTGAAGATCGTCGAGCTCGAGGCCGCTACCAGCGTCCAGCGCGAGCTGCTGCTCGTGAAGGTCAAGGCCGACCTGACGACCCGCTCCCACGTCCTCGAGACCGTCCAGCTCTTCCGCGCCAAGGTCGTCGACGTCGCGCAGGACGCCGTCACGATCGAGGCCACCGGCACCGCCGACAAGCTCGACGCGCTGATCCGGGTGCTCGAGCCCTTCGGCATCCGCGAGCTCGTCCAGTCCGGCCTGGTCGCCGTCGGACGCGGCGCCCGCTCCATGACCGGCTCGGAGTCCCGCCTGCGCCCGGTCCACCAGTCCGCCTGACCCGCAGCACCCCATCCCTTCAGAGAGGCACACGACTCCCATGGCAGAGGTCTTCTACGACGGCGACGCCGACCTGTCGATCATCCAGGGCAAGAAGGTGGCCGTCCTCGGCTACGGCAGCCAGGGCCACGCCCACGCCTTGTCGCTGCGCGACTCCGGAGTCGACGTCCGCGTCGGGCTGCCGGAGGGCTCCAAGAGCCGGGCCAAGGCCGAGGCCGACGGGCTGCGCGTCGTCACCCCCGCGGAGGCGTCCGCCGAGGCCGACGTGATCATGATCCTGGCTCCCGACACCGTGCAGCGCAGGCTCTACGAGGCCGACGTGGCCCCGCACCTCACCGACGGCAAGGCGCTGTTCTTCGGCCACGGCCTCAACATCCGCTTCGGCCTCATCACCCCGCCGCCCGGCGTCGACGTCGCGATGGTCGCGCCGAAGGGCCCGGGTCACCTCGTGCGGCGCCAGTTCGTCGACGGCAAGGGCGTGCCCTGCCTGATCGCGGTCGAGCAGGACGCGACCGGCAACGCCCAGGCCCTCGCGCTGTCGTGGGCCAAGGGCATCGGCGGCACCCGCGCCGGGGTCATCAAGACCACCTTCACCGAGGAGACCGAGACCGATCTCTTCGGCGAGCAGGCCGTGCTCTGCGGAGGCGCCTCGGCGCTCGTGCAGGCCGGCTTCGAGACGCTCGTCGAGGCGGGCTACCAGCCCGAGGTCGCCTACTTCGAGTGCCTCCACGAGCTCAAGCTCATCGTCGACCTGATGTATGAGGGTGGCCTCGCCAAAATGCGCTGGTCGGTCTCCGACACCGCGGAGTTCGGCGACTACGTCACCGGCCCGCGCATCATCACCGCCGAGACCAAGGCCGAGATGAAGCGCGTCCTCGCCGACATCAAGGACGGCACCTTCACCAAGCGGCTCATCGACGACGACGACAACGGCACGCCGGAGATGACGCAGTTCCGCAAGGAGCAGGCCGAGCACCCGATCGAGGTCGTCGGTGCGAAGCTGCGCCCGATGATGGCCTGGATCGACGACAAGGCCTGACCGAGGACGTGACGCTGCGGCGCCGGTCTACCGGGGGAGTACCCGCCGGTAGGCTGGCGCCGCTGTCGTCGCCTGCTCCGGCCCGCGCGCCGGCCGGACCCGCTCGCCGGAGCGCCTCGCACACCACCGCTCGGAGGAGCCTGCCGTGACCGCCCCCGCCCGCCCCGTCGTCCTCATCGCGGAGGAGCTCGCGCCGTCGGTCCTCGCCGTCCTCGGTGACGGCTTCGAGATCCGCCACGTCGACGGCGCGGACCGCGCCGCGCTCCTGCCGGCGCTCGCCGACGCCGACGCGGTGCTGATCCGCAGCGCCACGCAGGTCGACGCGGAGGCACTGGCCGCCGCCCCGCGCCTGAAGGTCATCGCCCGGGCGGGCATCGGCCTCGACAACGTCGACGTCAAGGCTGCCACCGCCCGCGGCGTCATGGTCGTCAACGCCCCGCAGTCCAACATCGTCACCACGGCGGAGCACGCCGTCGCGCTGCTGCTGGCCTGCGCGCGCAACATCGTGCCGGCCTGCTCGGCCCTCAAGGGCGGCAAGTGGCAGCGCTCCCAGTGGACCGGTGTCGAGATCGCCGACAAGACCGTCGGCGTGATCGGCCTCGGCCGCGTCGGGGTGCTGTTCGCCCAGCGGATGAGCGCCTTCGGCGTGAAGCTGCTCGCCTACGACCCCTACGTCCAGCCGGCCCGTGCCGCGCAGATCGGGGTCCAGCTGGTCAGCCTCGACGAGCTGCTCGCGCAGTCGGACTTCGTCTCCCTGCACACCGTCAAGACGCCCGAGACGGTCGGTCTTATCGGCGAGCGCGAGCTCGCGCTCTGCAAGCCCGGTGTGCGCATCGTCAACGCCGCGCGGGGTGGGCTCATCGACGAGCACGCCCTCGCGCAGGCCCTCAAGAGCGGCCACGTCGCCGGCGCCGGCCTCGACGTCTTCGCGACCGAGCCGATGACCGACTCGCCGCTGTTCGAGTTCGACAACGTCGTCGTCACGCCGCACCTCGGTGCGTCCACCCATGAGGCGCAGGACAAGGCCGGCATCGCGGTCGCCCGCTCCGTCAAGCTCGCCCTCGAGGGCGACTTCGTCCCCGACGCGGTCAACGTGCAGGCCGGCGGCATCGTCGTCGAGGAGGTCCGCCCGGCACTGCCGCTCGTCGAGAAGCTCGGACGGGTCTTCACCGCCCTGGCGGGCGGAGTGGCCAGCACGGTCGAGGTGCAGGTCAAGGGAGAGATCACGGCGTACGACGTGTCGGTCCTCCAGCTCGCCGCTCTCAAGGGGGTCTTCGCCGACGTCGTCGAGGAGCAGGTCACCTTCGTCAACGCGCCGGCGCTCGCGGCCGAGCGGGGCGTCGAGGTGTCGCTGACCACCGACGGTGAGAGCCCGGACTACCGCAACCTCGTCACCGTCCGCGGCGTCCTGCCGTCGGGCGCGCGGGTCTCGGTGTCGGGCACCCTAACCGGGCCGCGGCAGGTCGAGAAGCTCACGGAGGTCGACGGCTTCGACGTCGAGATCGAGACCGCGGAGCACCTGGTCTTCCTCACCTACGCCGACCGCCCGGGCGTTGTCGGGGCTGTCGGTGCGGCGCTCGGCGAGGCCGGTGTCAACATCGCCGGCGCGCAGGTGTCGCGCACCTCGCAGGGCGGTGAGGCGCTGATGGCGCTGACCGTCGACAGCGTCGTGCCCGCGGACGTCCTCGCGGCCATCACCGCCACCATCGGGGCCTCCGCGGCGCGCACGGTCGACCTCGTCTGATGCGCTCCTTCGCGTCCTACGACGGGACGCGGCTGATCGTCACCGAGGTCGGCGGCGGGCCGCCGCTCGTCTGCCTGCCCGGTGGTCCCGGTCGCGCGGCGGCCTACCTCGAGGACCTCGGTGGTTTGTCGGCCTCACGCACCCTGGTCCTGCTCGACCCGCGGGCCGTCGGTCGCAGCGAGGTCCCGGCCGACCCGGCGACGCTGCACGCCACCCGGCTCGTCGACGACGTCGAGGCCCTCCGGCGTGACCTCGGTGTCGAGCGGCTCGACCTGCTCGGTCACTCCGCCGGCACGATCGTCGCCCAGCTGTGGGCCGCGGCCCACCCGGACAGGGTCGGCTCGCTGGTGCTCGTGACGCCCGCCGCGGCGCTGCAGGGGTTCGGCCGTGACGACGTCCCGACGATCCGCGCGGCCCGCTCCACCGAGCCCTGGTACGCCGATGCCGCCGACGCCCAGGAGGCCCTCGACGCGGGCGCGCCGCCGGCCCAGCAGCAGGCCCTCGTCCGGGCCACCCGGCCGTTCTTCTACGGCCGCTGGGACGAGCGCACCCAGGCGCACGCGGCGACGGCCGACACCCAGAGCAGCAAGCGCGCCGAGCTCGGCTTCGCCGCCGGGCCGTCACCCGACCTTGATGCGCTGCGCGGTGCCCTGGCCGGTGTGACCGAGCCGGTGCTGGTCGTCGGCGGGGAGCGCGACGCCCTCACCGGGGTCGACGCGGTCCACCACGTCGCTGCGGCGTTCCCGGCCGGTCGCGCGGTCGTGCTGCCGGGTGCCGGTCACTTCCCGTGGGTCGACGAGCCCGAGGCCTTCCGGACGGTCGTCTCCGACTTCCTCGCGGAGTAGTCCGACTCGTACGCCGCTGCCCGCCCTTACGCCGCTGTCTCGTCCTCGTCGTGCTGGGGCTCGTGGCTGGTGACGGGTGGGAGGTCGAGGTGGGGGTCGTCGAGGTGTTCCCAGGTGTGGTCGCGCCAGGGGTCGTCGAGCAGCTGTTGGCGGTGGTCGGGGTCGGGG
>JAUYQP010000003.1 GCA_030697205.1 Mycobacteriales bacterium | reverse complement strand
GGCTGCGGCCGGCCCGCGTCCCGGCCCCGGCATCTTCCCGCCCCGTCCGGGCGGCCCGGCCGGCCCCGGTGGTCCCGGTGGCCCGCGTCCCGGCCCCGGCATGTTCCCGCCCCGTCCCGGTGGCGGCCCCGGCGCGCGTCCCGGCATGCCCGGCGCGCGTCCCGGCGGAGCCGGCGGTCCTGGCGGCCCCGGTGGCCGTCCCGGTGGCGGTGGCGGCTACGCCGGTGGCGGTGGCGGCGCTCCCGGTGGCGGTCCCCGTCCCGGTGGCTTCGCTGGTCGTCCCGGTGGCGGTGGCCCCCGCGGTGGCGGTGCCGGTCGCGGTGGCGCGACCCCCGGTGCCTTCGGGCGCGCGGGCGGTCGTGGTCCGGTCCGTGGCCGCAAGAGCAAGAAGCAGCGGCGTCAGGAGTTCGACAACCTCTCCGCGCCGACGATGGGTCCCGGTGTCCCCCGGGGCAACGGCGAGGCCGTCCGCCTCCCGCGTGGCGCGTCGCTCTCGGACTTCGCCGACAAGATCGGCGCCAACCCGGGCTCGCTCGTCCAGGTCGTCTTCACCGAGCTCGGCGAGATGGTGACCGCGACCCAGTCGTGCACCGACGAGACGCTGCAGCTGCTCGGCGCCCACCTCACCTACGACGTGCAGATCGTCACGCCGGAGGAGGAGGACGCGGAGCTGCTCGACCGCTTCGACCTGTCCTTCGGTGGCGACTACGACGACGACGCGGAGCTCACGCCCCGCCCGCCGGTCGTGACGATCATGGGTCACGTCGACCACGGAAAGACCAAGCTGCTCGACGCCATCCGCCAGACCGACGTCGTCAAGGGCGAGGCCGGCGGCATCACCCAGCACATCGGCGCCTACCAGGTCCACCACCCGGTCGAGGGCGGCGTCCGCGAGATCACCTTCATCGACACCCCGGGTCACGAGGCCTTCACGGCCATGCGCGCCCGCGGTGCCAAGGTGACCGACATCGCGGTCCTCGTCGTCGCTGCCGACGACGGCGTCAAGCCGCAGACCATCGAGGCGCTCGACCACGCCAAGGCCGCCGAGGTCCCGGTCGTCGTCGCCGTCAACAAGGTCGACAAGGAGGGCGCGGACCCGACCAAGGTTCGTGGCCAGCTGACCGAGTACGACCTGATCGCCGAGGAGTACGGCGGCACGGTCATGTTCGTCGACGTCTCCGCGAAGGCCGGCACCGGCATCCAGGAGCTCCTCGACGCGATCCTGCTCACCACCGACGCCGCGCTGGAGCTCTACTCCGACGCGACCGTCCCCGCGCAGGGTGTGGCCATCGAGGCCCGTCTCGACAAGGGCCGCGGCCCGGTCGCGACCGTCCTCGTCCAGCGCGGCACCCTGCGGGTCGGTGACTCGATCGTCGCCGGTGACGCCTTCGGCCGTGTCCGCGCGATGCTCAACGAGCGCGGCGAGAACGTCCAGCAGGCCACCCCCGGCCAGCCGGTCCAGGTGCTCGGCTTCACAGCCGTGCCCGGCGCGGGCGACAACTTCCTCGTCGTCGACGAGGACCGCATCGCCCGCCAGATCGCCGACCGTCGCCAGGCCCGCGAGCGCAACGCCGCGCTCGCCGGTGCGCGCGGCAGGATGACGCTGGAGGAGGCGCTCCGCAAGATCCAGGAGGGCGTCGCCACCCAGCTCAACCTCATCCTCAAGGGCGACGTGTCCGGCTCGGTCGAGGCCGTCGAGGACGCGCTGCTCAAGATCGATGTCGGCGACGAGGTGTCGCTGCGCATCATTGGGCGCGGTGTCGGTGCCATCACCGAGAACGACATCAACCTCGCCCGCGCGTCCGACGCCGTCATCCTCGGCTTCAACGTCCGGCCCGAGGGCAACGCCCGCGAGCTGGCCGAGCGCGAGCACGTCGACATCCGCTACTACTCGGTCATCTACCAGGCGATCGACGATGTCGAGGCGGCCCTCAAGGGCATGCTCAAGCCGATCTTCGAGGAGGCCCAGCTGGGCACCGCGGAGGTCCGCGAGGTGTTCCGGTCGAGCAAGTTCGGCAACATCGCCGGTTGCCTCGTCCGCAGCGGCACCATCACCCGCAACTCCTCCGCGCGGCTCGTCCGCGACGGCGTGGTCGTGGCGGACAACCTGCGCATCGAGTCGCTCAAGCGGTTCAAGGACGATGCGACGGAGGTCCGTGAGGGCTTCGAGTGCGGTATCGGTCTCGGGTCGTTCAACGACATCAAGGACGACGACGTCATCGAGACCTTCGAGCAGCGCGAGAAGCCGCGCGCGTAGTCCCGTCTGTCGAGGAGGAGGTCCGCTCGTGTGGGTCGGCGCGCTGACCCTGGACCTCCTCCTCGGTGACGTGCACTCGCTCAAGGAGAAGCGCTCGGTGGTGCGGCCCGTCGTGGCCGAGCTCAAGAAGAGGTATGCCGTGTCCGCCGCAGAAGCGGGCGCGCTCGACCTGCACCGGCGCGCGGTGATCGGCGTCGCGGTCTGCGGACCCGACGCCGGCCACGTGCGCGACGTGCTCGACGCGTGCGAGAGGCTCGTGGCCGACCGGCCCGAGCTGGAGGTGCTGTCCGCGAGGCAGCGGTTGTTCGGAGAGGACGACGACTGATGGTGGACGTCGCACGGGCCCGCAAGCTGGCGGTCCGCATCCGCGAGGTCGTCGCGCAGACCCTCGAGATGCAGGTCAAGGACCCACGGCTCGGGATGGTCACCATTACCGACGCCAAGGTCACGCCCGACCTGCGCGAGGCCACGCTCTACTACACCGTCTTCGGTGACGACACCGCCCGCCAGGAGTCGGCGATGGCGCTGGAGTCCGCCAAGGGCGTGCTGCGCGC
Source organism: Mycobacteriales bacterium (assembly GCA_030697205.1). NCBI lineage: Bacteria > Bacillati > Actinomycetota > Actinomycetes > Mycobacteriales > Mycobacteriales bacterium. Next base: position 47,116 of record JAUYQP010000003.1, on the reverse strand, counting down.
GACCGTCGGCAAGCAGACCGGGGTCCGCTACACCCCGTCGCTGACCTTCATCGCCGACGTGGTCCCCGAGACCGCCGGGCGCATCGAGGACCTGCTCGCGCAAGCCCGCGCCGAGGACGCTCGCGTGCAGGAGCTCGCCGCGGCCGCTGCCCCGGCCGGCGACGCCGACCCCTACCGCGTCCCGCGCGAGACCGATGACTCCGACGACGAGTCCGACGACGACTCCGACTCCGACGACGACGACACCGAGGGCACCGACGACGAAGACGGCGCCGGCTCCGCGTGACCGTCACGGACGCGCAGTGGGCCGATGCGGTGCGGCTGCTCACCGACCACGACCCTGCCCAGCCGGTCGTGCTGGCCTGCCACGTCGGTCCTGACGGTGACGCGCTCGGCTCGATGATCGGCCTCGGGGTCGCGCTGCGCGACCGGGGCACGCGCGTCGTCGCGTCCTTCGGCAGCGAGCCCTTCGAGGTGCCGCGCGCCTACCGCGGACTGCCCGGCCTCGACCTGCTCGTCCACCCCGACGACCTGCCGTCCGTGCCGGCGCTGCTCGTCACCTTCGACACCGGCAGCGCCGACCGGCTCGGGAGCCTCGCCCGGCTCGTCGACACCGCCGCTGCGGTGCTCGTCATCGACCACCACGCGAGCGGCGAGCCCTACGGCACGCACCGCCTCGTCGACCAGGCAGCGGCAGCGACCGCGGTGCTCGTCGCCGACCTCGTCGACCGGCTCGGCCTGCCGCTGACCGCCGACGTCGCCGCACCCCTCTACACCGGGCTCGTCACCGACACCGGCTCGTTCAAGTACGCCGCGACCAGCCCGCAGGTCCACGACCTCGCCGCGCGGCTGCTCGCGACCGGCATCCGCCACGACCTCATCAGCCGCGCCATCTGGGACACCCAGCCCTTCGACTACGTCCGGCTGCTCGGCGCCTCGGTGGCCCGCGCCACCCTCGAGCAGCAAGCCGTCGGCGGGCTCGGCCTGGTCTGGACCACCGTCACCGCCGACGACCTCGCGACCCACAGTCTCGGCCTGGCCGACGTCGAGGGCGTCATCGACGTCCTCCGCACCGCGCAGGAGGCCGAGGTCGCTGTCGTCGTGAAGCAGGAGCCCGACCGCAGCGCCTGGCGCATCTCCACGCGCAGCAAGGGCCAGGTCGACGTCGGCGCCGTCTGCGCGTCCTTCGGTGGGGGTGGCCACCGCTTCGCGGCGGGTTTCACGTCGTACGACGAACCTCTCGCCACGCTGGAGCTGCTGCGCGCGCGCCTGGCCGACGCCCCCCGCCTGCCGGCGTGACCGCGCCCGACGGGCTGCTCGTGGTCGACAAGCCGTCGGGCTGGACCAGCCACGACGTGGTCGGCCGGACGCGGCGGCTCGCGCAGACCCGCAAGGTCGGCCACGCCGGCACGCTCGATCCGATGGCGACCGGCGTGCTGGTGCTCGGCATCGGCCGGGCGACCCGGCTGCTCGGCCACCTCGCGCTGTCGGACAAGGACTACACCGCGACGATCCGGCTCGGGCAGACCACCGTCACCGACGACGCCGAGGGCGACGTCGTGGAGGAGTGCGACGCGACTGCGGTGACCGACGAGGCCGTCAGCGCCGCTGTCGCGGCCCTGACCGGCACGATCGAGCAGGTGCCGTCGTCGGTGTCGGCCGTGAAGGTCGACGGGGTGCGGTCCTACGCGCGGGTGCGCTCCGGTGAGGACGTCGTGCTGAAGGCCCGGACGGTGACGGTGTCGCGCTTCGAGGTCCTCGAGCGCCGGGGGAGCGACCTCGACGTCGCGGTCACGGTCAGCAGCGGCACCTACGTCCGGGCGCTCGCCCGCGACCTCGGCACCGCGCTCGGGGTCGGCGGCCACCTCACGGCGCTGCGACGGACCCGCGTCGGGCCGTTCGGACTCGACCGCGCGCAGACCCTCGAGCAGGCGGCCGAGGGGCTCGACGTCGTGCTGCTCGACGACGCCGTCGCAGCCTCCTTCCCGCGCCGCGACCTCGACATCGACGAGGCGGTCGCCCTGTCCTACGGCAAGAAGCTCGCCGCGACCGGGGCGCCGGGCACGGTCGGCGCCTTCGACCCCGAGGGCCGCTGCGTCGCCCTCGTCGAGGACCGCGACGACGCCGCCCGCGCCGTCGTCGTCTTCCGCCCAGCCGGGACAGACGACCCTCACTAGGCTGACCTCGTGCAGAGGTGGCGAGGTGTCGAGCAGGTCCCCGGCAGCTGGGGGCGGTGCGTGGTGACGATCGGCGTCTTCGACGGCGTGCACTTCGGCCACCAGCGGATCATCGCGAAGGCGGTCGCGCGCGCCCGCGAGCTCGGCGTACCTGCTGTGGTCATGACCTTCGACCCGCACCCGAGCGAGGTCATCCGCCCGGGCACCCACCCGGCGGTGCTGACCAGCCAGCGCTACCGCGCCGACCTCGTCGAGGCGTGCGGCGCCGACGTCGTGCTCGTCGTGCCCTTCACCGCGGCCTTCGCGGCGCAGTCGCCGGCGGAGTTCGTCCACGAGGTGCTCGTGGAGCGCCTGCACGCCAAGTGCGTCGTGGTCGGCCGCAACTTCCGCTACGGCCATAAGGTGGCCGGTGACATCGACTCGCTGACGGCCGACGGTCGGCGCTTCGGCTTCACCGTCGAGGCGGTGGAGCTCGAGGGCGACGGCGACACGACGTGGAGCTCGACCTACGTCCGGGCCTGCGTCGCTGCGGGTGACATCGCCTCGGCCAACGCCGCGCTCGGGCGCGAGCACCGCATCGAGGGCGTCGTCGTGCGCGGCGACCAGCGCGGCCGCGAGATCGGCTACCCGACCGCCAACCTCGAGCCGGCGGCCTTCGCCGCCGTCCCCGCGGACGGGATCTACGCCGGTCGGCTCGTCCGGCGCGACGGCACCGTCCACGTCGCCGCCATCTCCATCGGGACCAACCCGACCTTCGCCGGCACCGAGCGGCGGGTGGAGGCCTACGTCCTCGACTTCGACGGCGACCTCTACGGCGAGCACGTCGGCCTGTCGTTCACCGCGCGGCTGCGCGACACGGTCCGCTACGACACCCTGCAGCCGCTGCTCGACCAGATGGCGGTCGACGTGGCGCGGACCCGGGAGATCGTTCACCCGTCTGTGTGACCTGCCGGGCGCGCGCGAGCGCCGAAGGACATCGTGAAGAAGGAGGCTCACGTGCCCACGATCCTGGTCATCGACGACGACCCCGTCATCCGCGCGCTCGTCACCGACGTGCTCGGCATCGAGGGCTACGACGTCCGCACCGCCGAGGACGGCTTCGCCGGGCTGCGCGCCATCGAGGCCCAGCGCCCCGACTGCGTCGTGCTCGACGTGATGATGCCCGGGCTCGACGGCCACGCGGTGCTGCAGCGCATCCGCGCCGCCGACGGTGGGCCGGACCTGCCGGTCGTCATGCTCACGGCTGCGGCCGACGACGCGCAGGCCTGGCAGGCCTGGACCGAGGGCGTCGACTACTTCCTCGCCAAGCCCTTCGACGCCGACGAGCTGCTGCGCTACCTCGACTACCTGTTCGCCGGTGACGCCGCGGCCGAGGTGATCGAGCACATCGCGGTGTGAGCCGGCCCCACGCGGCGCGCTGCTAGGCTGGTGGCACGCCGGTGGACCCGGCGGTGCGTTCACCTGCCCTGGTGCAGAAGACCTAGGGCGCGCACACCGGACCGGAGGAAACACCCCCGTGGCACTCGACACCGCTACCAAGACCGCGATCATGGCTGAGCACGCCACCGTGGCCAACGACACCGGTTCGCCCGAGGTGCAGGTCGCGCTGCTGACCAAGCGCATCAGCGATCTCACCGAGCACCTCAAGCAGCACAAGCACGACCACCACACCCGTCGTGGTCTGCTCCAGCTCGTCGGCCGTCGGCGCCGTCTGCTCAAGTACCTCGAGAAGACCGACATCACGCGCTACCGCGCTCTCATCGAGAAGCTCGGTCTGCGCCGCTAGACGCTCGAAGGGGAGTGCCCACCCGGGCGCTCCCCTCTCGTCGTCGAGGGACCACCTCGCGACGAACCCCGTCCGCCACGACGGGAAGGACCGGACCCGGTCCTCGGGAGTGGCCGCCGGAGCCGCTGCAGACGCAGGGGACCGGCCGCCTCCACTGAAGACCGGCTCTGCCTCCTCGCCCCTCGCGGCACGCAGTGAAGAGGAGAGCCCGTTGGAGGGCGAGAGCAACATCTACGGCAGCGAGTTCACCGAGGCCGTCATCAGCAACCCGGGCGGCGCGACGCGCACGCTTCGCTTCGAGACCGGCCGCCTGGCCAAGCAGGCCGCCGGCTCGGTCACGATCTACCAGGGCGACACCCTCGTCCTGTCCGCGGCGACCGCGTCCAAGCGGCCCAAGGAGAACCTCGACTTCTTCCCCTTGACGATCGACGTCGAGGAGCGGATGTACGCCGCGGGCAAGATCCCCGGCTCGTTCTTCCGGCGTGAGGGCCGTCCCTCCGAGGACGCCATCCTCACCTGCCGCCTGACCGACCGGCCGCTGCGCCCGTCGTTCAAGAAGGGCCTGCGCAACGAGGTCCAGGTCGTCTCCACGGTGCTGTCCCTGGACCCCGACCACCTCTACGACGTGCTCGCCATCAACTCGGCCGCCTGCTCGGTGCTGCTGTCCGGCCTGCCCTTCACCGGCCCGGTCGGCGCCACCCGCGTCGCGTGCGTCAACGGTGAGTGGATCGCCTTCCCGACGCACTCCGAGCTCAAGGACGCGACCTTCGACATGGTCGTCGCGGGCCGCATGCTCGACGACGGCGACGTCGCGATCATGATGGTCGAGGCGGAGGCCACCCCCGACGTCTTCGAGGTCATCAACGGCGGTGGCACGGCCCCGACCGAGGCCGTCGTCGCCGCCGGCCTCGAGGCCGCCAAGCCCGCGATCGCTGCGGTCTGCAAGGCGCAGCTCGAGCTCAAGGCGAAGGCGCCCAACGAGCCTCTCGAGTTCCCCGTCTTCCTCGACTACGAAGACGACGCGCTGCAGGCCGTCACCGACGCCGCCGAGGCCAAGCTCAGCGAGATCATGTCGATCGTCGGCAAGCAGGAGCGCGAGAGCGCCACCGACGCGCTCCGCGACGAGACGGTCGCCGCCCTCTCCGAGAAGTTCGAGGGTCGCGGGGGCGAGCTCAAGGCCGCCTTCCGCTCGCTCAACAAGGCGCTGGTGCGCCGCCGGGTCGTCAAGGACAAGGTCCGCATCGACGGCCGTGGCCTCGAGGACATCCGTCAGCTCGCGGCCGAGGTCGAGGTCCTGCCCCGCGTCCACGGCTCGGCGCTGTTCGAGCGCGGCGAGACCCAGATCATGGGTGTCACCACGCTCAACATGGCCCGCATGGAGCAGATGGTCGACACGCTCAACCCGGACAACCGCAAGCGCTACATGCACCACTACAACTTCCCGCCGTACTCCACCGGCGAGACCGGCCGCGTGGGCTCGCCCAAGCGCCGCGAGATCGGCCACGGCGCGCTCGCCGAGCGCGCCCTGCTGCCGGTGCTGCCGAGCAAGGCCGACTTCCCCTACGCGATCCGTCAGGTCTCCGAGGCGCTGTCGTCCAACGGCTCGACCTCGATGGGCTCGGTCTGCGCGTCCACGATGTCGCTGCTCAACGCCGGTGTGCCCCTCAAGGCCCCCGTCGCCGGCATCGCGATGGGCCTCATCTACGAGGGCGGCGAGTACGCCACCCTGACCGACATCCTCGGCGCCGAGGACGCGTTCGGCGACATGGACTTCAAGGTCGCCGGCACCCCGCAGTTCGTCACCGCGCTGCAGCTCGACACCAAGCTCGACGGCATCCCGTCGTCGGTCCTGGCCGCCGCCCTGCAGCAGGCCCGCACCGCCCGCCTCGCGATCCTCGAGGTCATGAACGAGGCGATCGACGAGCCCGACGAGATGTCGCCCTACGCCCCGCGCGTGCTCACCGTGAAGATCCCCGTCGACAAGATCGGTGAGGTCATCGGCCCGAAGGGCAAGATGATCAACACCATCCAGGCCGACACGGGCGCCGACATCACCGTCGAGGACGACGGCACGATCTACATCGGCGCGACGAGCGGCTCGGCGGCCGAGGCCGCCCTCGCGGTCATCAACATGATCGCCAACCCGACGATGCCCAAGGTCGGCGAGCGCTTCCTCGGCACGGTCGTCAAGACCGCCGCCTTCGGCGCCTTCGTCAGCCTGCTCCCCGGCAAGGACGGCCTCGTCCACATCTCCAAGCTGGGCAACGGCAAGCGCGTCGGCAAGGTCGAGGACGTCGTCAACGTCGGCGACAAGCTGCAGGTCGAGATCACCGAGATCGACCAGCGCGGCAAGATCAGCCTCACGCCGGTCGACAACTCCGACGCCCCGGCTGCTGCCGAGGCGCCGGCCGACGCGTCCGCCGAGTAGGAACCCCCTCCTTGTCGGGCCTCCCTCCGGCAGGCTCCACGCGCGCTCTGCCCGGCGGGACGGACGGCGGCATCGTCCGCCGCACCGTCCTGCCGGGCGGGCTGCGCGTCCTCACCGAGCAGATGCCGGGCGTGCGCTCGGCGTCGTTCGGCATCTGGGCCGGCGTCGGCTCGCGTGACGAGTCGCTCGCCGAGGCCGGCTGCTCGCACTTCCTCGAGCATCTGCTCTTCAAGGGCACCCGCCGTCGAGACGCGATGGAGATCGCGGCGGTGATGGACGCGGTCGGCGGCGAGATGAACGCCTTCACCGCGAAGGAGTACACCTGCTACTACGCGCGGGTCCTCGACACCGACCTGCCGCTCGCGATCGACGTGGTCAGCGACCTCGTCACGTCCTCGCTCATCGCCGCCGCCGACGTCGAGTCGGAGCGGGGCGTGATCCTCGAGGAGATCGCCATGCACGACGACGACCCCGGTGACGTCGTCCACGACGCCTTCGCCGCGGCGCTGTGGGACGACCACCCGCTGGGTCGGCCGGTCATCGGCACCGTCGAGTCGATCGAGGCGCTGCCCCGCGACACGATCGCGGGCTTCTACGCCGACCGCTACACCCCCGACACCCTGGTCGTGACCGCGGCGGGCGGCCTCGACCACGCCACCGTCGTCCGCCAGGTCGAGCGCGCTTTCGGGCCGCTGCTTGCCGGCGACCGGCAGCCGGCCCCGCGCCGCCGCGCCGGTGACGCACCGCCCACCCACAGCCGGGTGCTGACCCAGGTGCGACCGACCGAGCAGGCCCACGTCGTGCTCGGCACCCGCGGGCTGTCGCACGACGACCCGCGCCGCTTCGCGCTCTCGGTCCTGTCGACCACCCTCGGCGGCGGCATGTCGTCGCGGCTGTTCCAGGAGGTCCGGGAGAAGCGCGGGCTGGCCTACTCCGTCTACACCTTCACCTCGGCCTACTCCGACACCGGTGACTTCGGCGTCTACGCCGGGTGCGCGCCCGGCAAGGTCGACGAGGTCCTCGAGCTGTGCCGGGCCGAGCTCGCCTCGGTCGCGGAGAAGGGCCTCACCGACGCCGAGGTCGCGCGCGCGCAGGGCCAGCTGCGGGGGAGCCTCGTGCTCGGCCTCGAGGACAGCGGCTCGCGGATGAGCCGGCTCGGCAAGGGCGAGCTCGTCCACGAGGAGCTGCTCGGCGTCGACGACCTGCTCGCCCGCATCGACGCGGTCACCCCGGACGACGTCCTGGAGGTCGCCCGTGATGTGCTGGCCCGCCCGATGGCGCTCGGCGTGATCGGGCCCTTCGACTCCGACCCCTCGGGAGCTGCCTCGTGACCGTGCGTGTCGCCGTGCTGGGTGCCCGCGGCCGGATGGGCTCCGAGGTGGTCCGCGCCGTCGAGGGCGCACCCGACCTCTCCCTCGCCGGCGCCTTCGACGTCGGTGACGACCTCGACCTGTCCGGCGCCGACGTCGCCGTCGACTTCACCCACCCGGACGCCGTCATGGCCAACCTGCGCGCGTGCGTCGAGGCGGGCGTGCACGCGGTCGTCGGGACCACCGGCTTCGACGACGCGCGCCTGACCGAGCTGCGCGACCTCGTCGAGGGCACCGGCGTCGGCGTCCTCGTCGCGCCGAACTTCGGGATCGCTGCCGTGCTCATGATGGGCTTCGCCGCGCAGGCCGCCCGCTTCTTCGACTCCGTCGAGGTCGTCGAGCTTCACCACCCCGGCAAGGCCGACGCCCCCAGCGGCACCGCCCGCCGCACCGCCGAGATGGTCGCCGCCGCCCGTCGGGAGGCCGGCTGCGCGCCGATGCCCGACGCGACCACGCAGGAGCTCGCTGGGGCCCGCGGCGCCGACGTCGACGGGGTGCGCGTCCACGCCGTCCGGCTCGCCGGGCTCGTCGCCCACCAGGAGGTCCTGCTCGGGGGCAGCGGCGAGAGCCTGACGATCCGTCACGACTCCTACGACCGGGCGTCGTTCATGCCCGGCGTCCTGCTCGGCGTCCGCCAGGTCGCGTCCCGGCCCGGGGTGACGGTCGGGCTCGAGGCCCTGCTCGACCTGTGAGAGCGCGCGTCGCGGCTCTGCTGCTCGTCGCCGTGCTCGCGACGGTGTCGGCGTACCTCCTCGTCCGTGCCGTGGACCTGCTCGACGAGGGACTGAGCGGTCTGCTGCTCGGTCTCGGGGTGCTGCTGCTCGTCGGGCTCGGTGCGCTGCTGGTCGTCGGCGAAGTCCGGCTCGGGCTCGGCAGCGAGCGGCTCGGCAGGGCACTCGGCGACGACCCCGACCCGGAGTGGCTGGAGCGACGCCCGTCGGGCCGGCTCACGCCCGAGAGCGCCGAGCGGCTGTTCGCGCTGCGCAAGGCCGAGGTCGAGGCGTCACCGCAGGACTGGCGCTGCTGGTGGCGACTCGCCGCGGCCTACGGCGAGAGCGGCGACACCTCCGCCGGTCGCCGCGCGATGCGCAGGGCCATCGCCCTGGCGCGTCAGGAGTAGTAGTAGCCCGTGGGTGCGGCGGCCTCGGCCGCGTCGGGGGAGTCGATGCGCGCACGCAGGTCGTAGGTCATGCCCGTCGCCAGGGGACGGCCGCTCTGGTCCACCGCGGTCCAGGGCGTCGTCCAGTCCCGGCAGCCGCTCGCCGGCAGCCGGGCCTGGTGCGGGTCGCGGACGGCCGAGCGCCCCACCGCCCATCGCCACAGCACCCGATCGCCTTGCGCGACCTCGATGTCGAGCTCGTCGGCGAAAGAGAAGTCCAGCCGGATCGCGTCGACGCCCTGGTTGCACAGCACGACCGACAGCAGCCTGTCCTTGCCGCTGCCGGTCGTCGCGACGGAGGAGCAGAGGTTGTTGCCACCGATGGAACTGCAGGTCAGTGCGGGCACGTTGCCCTGCTGGGCATCGGAGGTCCTGCGGCTCATCGGGGCGGCCCGATAGGCGGTCGTCGTGGGTCGGGTGGCCGGGCGCACGGGGACTGCAGTGCTGCGCGGCGCGCCTGGCGTGAGGGTGGCCGCCGTGGCGGTCGGGCCGCCCGCGCTGCCCGCAGCGGTCGTCGCGGACCGTCGGGGGCCGGACGTGCCGGGCGCGCTGGCAGCCGGGGTCGGCCCGACCGGGAGCAGCTCGAGGACGTTGCGGTCCTGCTGCGCAGGCGGGAGCGGGTCGTCCTGGGTGAGGACCTGGCCGCTGCCGCCGGTGAGGGTCGCGAAGACGATCGCGGCGCCGAGCAGACCTGCGCTGCCGGTGGTCGCGGCCTTGCGGCGGCGACGGGCGGCAGCCTCGCGGAAGGCCTGCGCGAGACCGTCGGCAGGCGGCGGGACGAGGCGGATCTCGGTCATCGGCCACCTGCCTCGGTGACGGCCTCGGCGAGCAGCGCCCGTGCCTCGAAGAGCCGGCGCTTCACGGCGAGCGCGACCTCGGCGACCGGCAGGTCGGCGTAGTAGTGCAGGAGCACGACCTCGCGCAGCCGCAGCGGCAGCCGCTCGACGAGGTCGCGCAGCCACGGGTCACCGTCGACCGTGTCGGTCGGCGTCGTGACGCGCAGGCTCGTGACGGCGGAGCGCTCCCGGCCGCTCTGCCGCCAGTGGTGGCGGCAGAGGTTGGTGCCGACGACGTAGACGAAGCCGCGCGGCTCGCTGACCTTGCGCCAGCGCGCGAACAGCCGGGTGAAGGCCTCCTGCGCGGCTTCACGGCCCACGTCGGCGTTGCCGGTGAGCCCGGTGAGGTAGCCGGCGAGCCGGCCGAACTCGGCGGTGTAGAGCGCCGCGAAGTCTTGGCGGGCCTCGGCGCTCACGCCGGGCAGTGCGGGCAAACCGTCCTCGGTCCCGGCCCGCGCGGGCAGGCCGAGGGAGAGGCCGCGCAGCCCGTCCACCGACACGTCGACCGTCACCCCCGTGCACCTCCCGCCGGCTGCCTGTCGCTGGGTCGTCAGGCTGGAGATCCCGGGGGAGCGACAAAGGTTCGCACGAATGTGGCGAAGCGGACAGGGAGGTCTGACGACGGCGTACGCCGGGGGCGCGGTCCGGATGCAGTCCGACTCGGTGAGCCGTCCACACCAGGGTGCGGTCGATCGACCGAGACTGCGTCCAGGTAGGCCGCCGGGGGCGCCGTTGCAGGCCGGGTTCGCCTCCCGCCACGAGGCGCCTCAGCGGCGGTGGCTCCCGAGGCTGAGGTCGTGAAGATCGTCGTGTAGCGGCCTCGGCCTGCGAGCGGTGAAAGCGCTGGTCAGCGACCTGTCGCCGCGAGCACTGCTTCACGACGATCTTCACGACCCGTCGGACGCCGGAGTGCGGATCGCGCTGACCCGCAGCGCAGGGTCCGGCTCACGTCATCACGCGCACCTCGTGTCATGCCCCTGGCAAGATCAACAGCACATCAGGTACGGCGGTCACGCTCGGTCTGCCGCACGGGCGCGTGCACATGTGCTGTTGATCTTGTCGGTGTCCGGGCCCGTCGGATCGGGTGGATGTCCTCGGCGTGTCGCGGCACGACCCGCCGACGAAAGCCACCCGATCCCCAGGTGCCGCGGGCCGGCGGGCCTCGACCCTCAGCGCTGGACGACGTCGCGGGGCGGGCCGACGTAGGTGGCGAGCCAGTCGTTGAGCGGTCCGACGGCGCGCCAGGCGGCCGCGACCCGGTCGAGGCACCCCGGGCCGTGCAGCCACTCCGCGGGCTCGTGGTGGCGGAAGACCGTGAGGGACTTCGCGCGGAGCAGCTCGGCCCGAGGGGCGTCGGGGAGGTAGGGCTTCGGGACCCGGACGTAGCGTTCGCCGCCGACCTCCCACCCGTCGGACTCGAGCGGCGCGAGCACCTGGGTCAACGCCTGGCCGGTGCGGTCGTCGGCGACCGCCGCCCGCAGCCGCTGGCCCTGGTCGGTGCTCGTGTGGTGGTAGCCACCGCCGAAGGACAGCCCGTCGGCACCGAGCTGGCAGTAGAGCAGCCCGGAGGCGTCGTCGCGGGTCACGAAGGCCGCGTGGGTCTTGTAGGGCGTCTTGTCCTTGGAGAAGCGCACGTCGCGGTAGGGCCGGAACAGCTTCGCGGGGCCGAACTCCGCCTCGAGGCCCGCCATCAGGGCGAGCAGCGGGTCACGGACGCAGGCGTCGTACACCTGCTTGTGGTCGGTCCAGTAGGCCTTGGAGTTGTCGGCCTCGAGGCCCTCGTAGAAGGCGAGCGCTTCGTCGGGGATCCCCGCGAAGGTCACGACTCCTCGAGGGAGACGTGGAGGCGGACCTGGCGCTGGCCGGTGTCGAGCGAGCGGGCGACGCCGTCGGGCTCCCAGCCGGAGGACTCGAGGAAGGAGCGGGTCGCGTCGTCGCGTTCCCAGGCCCAGGTCTGCGCGTGGGTCGCGCCGTCGCCGCGCCAGTGGTCGACCGAGGCGGCGAGCAGCCGGGAGCCGTGACCGCGCCGGCCCCAGCGCGGTTCGACGATCAGCGCGGTCAGCTCGACGGTCGCGTCGTCGACCGGCTCGGAGACGGCGAGGCCGACGAGCTCGGGGCCGTCCATCGCGACGAGCAGCCGGTGGCGGTGCGAGGGCGGGACCTCGACGCCGCGCAGCCACACGGCAGCGACCTGCTCCTCGGGGACGTCGAGGACCTCGGGCGGCAGCAGGTCGGAGTAGGCGGTGCGCCAGGTCGACAGCTGCACGCGGGCGGCTCGCTCGGCGTCCTCGGGGCGGGCGGGTCGCACGCTGACGTCGGCCATGCCCCGAGCCTAGGAGGAGCGGGTCAGCCGCACCTCGGCGACCGGCTGGCCAGGGTCTCGACCTTGCGGTGCCCGTCGGGGGCGAAGCCGCAGGAGGCGTAGAAGGCGCGGCTGCGGTCGTTGGCCTCGAGCACCCACAGCGCCTGCCTCGGCCGCGGTCGGCGGGCGAGCACGGCCGAGAGCAGGGCCCGCCCGATCCCGCCGCCCCAGTGGTCGGGCAGCACGTAGAGGGCCCCAAGCTCGGTGACGTCGTCGGGGTCGAGGTCGTCGTCTCGCGGCGGTCCGGCCGCGGCGATGCCGACGACCACGCCGTCGACGACCGCGACGTGCAGCGCGCGGTGTGGGTCCTGGGCCATCGCGGTCCGGCTCGCGGTGAGCTGCGCCGTCACGGCGAGGCCGTCGAGGAACGCGTCGGGGACGAGCCCGCGATAGGCGGCCCGCCAGGTCTCGAGGCGGACCTCGTCGTAGCGGACGACCTCGTCGAGGCGAAGGGCTCGGAGCTCCACGCGCTGATCCTGCCAGGATCGGGCGGTGCAGACCCTCCCGCTCCGCACGGCCCGTCAGATCGCGCTGGCGGCGCAGGGCTTCGCCGACCCGCTGCCCACCGGTGCCGTCGACGCGCGCCACCTGCGCCGGGTCGTCGCGCGGACGTCACTGATCCAGATCGACTCGGTCAACGTCTTCGCCCGCGCCCACCACCTCCCGCCGCTGTCGCGCCTCGGCGCCTGGCCGGTCGGGCTGCTCGACGACCTGGCCTTCCGGCGGCGCGAGCTGTTCGAGTACTGGGGCCACGAGGCGTCCTACCTCCCGGTCGCGCTGCACCCGCACCTGCGCTGGCGGATGGCCCGCGCCGAGGGCCTCGAGGAGGGCTGGGGTGGGCCGCTGAGGGTCTTCCGCGACCGCCCCGACTTCGTCGAGAAGGTCTACGCGATGGTCGAGGAGCGCGGTCCCGTCGGCGCGGGGGCGCTGCGGGAGACGCCGCGCGGTGGCGGCTCCTGGTGGGGGTGGGACGACGTGAAGAAGGCGCTCGAGTACCTCTTCTGGTCGGGTCGGGTGACGACCTCACGTCGTACGACGGGGTTCGAGCGGTTGTACGACGTCACCGAGCGCGTGATCCCGGCCTCGGTGCTGGCGCTGCCGACACCGTCGCGCGAGGAGGCCCAGCGCGAGCTGATGCGGGTGGCGGCACGGGCGCACGGCGTCGGGACGGAGCGCGACCTGCGCGACTACTTCCGGCTACGGCCGGCCGAGGCGAAGGTGGCGCTGGCGTCGCTGGTGGAGGACGGCGAGCTCGAGCAGGTCGCCGTCGAGGGGTGGCGCGATCCGGCGTACCTCTGGCCCGGGACCGCGGTGCCGCGCACGGCGCGCCGCTCGACGCTGCTGAGCCCCTTCGACCCGCTGGTCTTCGAGCGCTCGCGCACGTCGCGGCTGTTCGGGTTCGACTACCGCATCGAGATCTACGTGCCAGCGCCGAAGCGGGTCTACGGCTACTACATCCTGCCGTTCCTGCACGACGAAGGGATCCGGGCGCGGGTCGACCTGAAGTCCGACCGCAAGGCCGGGGTGCTGCAGGTGCTGGGCGCGTGGGTCGAGCCGAAGTCCGACGTGCTGGAGGTGGCCGAGGCGCTTGCGGTGTCGCTGCAGGAGGCCGCCGCCTGGCAGGGCCTGTCGTCCGTGGCGGTCTCCGCCCGTGGCGACCTCGCACCCGTCCTCGCGCCGCTGGTGCGATGAAGGTGCACTGAAACCGCTGGACGCCCCGGGCAGGGTGGTCGGGTGCGCATCGAGCAGGTGGACCCGCGGGACGACGAGGCCTTCGGCCGGTGGTACGCCGTGCTGGCGGCCGTCGAGCAGGACACCCGGCCGGGGGAGAGCGGGTGGACCGCGCAGGACCAGCGCGAGATCGCCGTCACGGGCCTCGAGGCTGACACGGCGACAGGTGAGCTCGTGACGTTGCTGCTCGCCGTGGACGGCGCCCGCGACGTGGGCCTGGGACGGCTGGTCCTCACGACGCGCGACAACCTCGACAGGGCCCGGGTGCTGGTCCACGTGCTGCCGGACGAGCGGCGCGGGGGTGTGGGCACGGCGCTGCTCGAGGGCCTCCTCGCCCGGGCGCGGGCGGCAGGCCGCTCGGTCGCCGGCACCGAGGTCGACGAGCCCGAGGCGCTCGCGGGCGTCAGCCCGGCGCACCACTTCCTCACCCGGCACGGCTTCGACCGCGCGCTGCTCGAGGTACGGCGCGACCTCGCCGTCCCGGTCCCGTCGCAGGTGCTGGCCGGCTGCCTCGCCCACGCTCGCGAGGGCGCCGCCGGCTACGACGTCACGGCGTACTCCCGTCGGTGTCCCGACCACCTGCTCGACGCCCGCGCCGCGCTGGGACGTGCGATGTCGGTGATGTTCCCGAGCGGCGACCTCGAGCTCGAGGAGGAGCAGTGGGACGCCGAGCTGGTGCGGCGCAAGGAGGCGATGTTCGACCGGATGGGGCGGGTCTACTGGGCGGCGATGGCGACGCGGGACGGCGAGGCGGTGGCGTTCACCGAGCTCGGGGTGAGCAGCCACGCCCCGGACCGGGCCTACCAGTGGGACACCCTCGTGCTCCCCGAGCACCGGGGGCACCGCCTCGGGCTGCTCCTCAAGGCCACGGTCCTGGGGCAGCTGCAGACCGACTCGCCCGCGACCCGCACGGTGACGACCTGGAACGCCACCACCAACGCCCCGATGATCGCCGTCAACGAGCGGCTCGGCTTCCGCCCCAACGGCACCCTGTCCACCTGGCAGAAGCGCCTCTGACCCGGCGCGGCGGGACGGGGTCTCGGCGGCGCTCCCGTAGTCTTGTCCCCGGCCCGGCTTCCCCCGCCGCAGAGGGCCTCGCAGCACTCCCGGAGACGCAGTTGCCCGCGCTCGCCCCGCTCAAGGTCCAGGTCATCGGTTACACCCACTTCGCCCCGCCGGCGGACGTGCCGTGGGAGACCGACGTCGACGGCGGCCAGGCGCTCGCCGAGTTCGCCGGACGCGCCTGCTACCAGAGCTGGAGCAAGCCCAACCCGGCGACGGCCACGAACGAGGGCTACCTCAAGCACATCCTCGAGGTCGGCCACCTGTCGGTGCTCGAGCACGGCAGCGTGACCTTCTACCTCTCCGGCCTGTCGCGCAGCCTCACCCACGAGCTGATCCGCCACCGGCACTTCTCCTACAGCCAGCTGTCCCAGCGCTACGTCCCCGAGCGCGACGCCGCCATGGTCGAGCCGCAGGTCATCGCCGAGGACCCCGAGCTGCACGCACTGTTCCTCGAGGCGGCCGACGCGGCGCTGGCGTCGTACACCAAGCTGCTCGAGGGCCTGGAGAAGAAGTTCGCCGACGTCGAGAACGTCACGGCCCGCCGCAAGCAGGCCCGTCAGGCCGCGCGCACCGTGCTGCCCAACGCGACCGAGACCCGCATCGTGGTCACCGGCAACTACCGCGCGATGCGGCACTTCGTCGCGATGCGGGCGAGCGAGCACGCCGACGTCGAGATCCGCGAGCTCGCGATCGCGATGCTGCGCGAGCTGCAGGCGCTCGCGCCCCACGTCTTCGACGACTTCGAGATCACCGCGCTGCCCGACGGCACCGAGGTCGCGTCGTCCCCGATGGTCAGCGAGGGGTAGTGCCCGACATGTGACAGGGGAGTGGCACTCGTGTCGCTTCCCTGTCATACTCGGCCCATGTACACCCAGGGCCTCGACGGCGTCCCCGACACCGCCACCCCGCTCGACGAGAGCGTGCTCGCCGCGCGCTTCGACGCCTACGTCGACGCCGAGCAAAAGGTCGAGCCGACGCACTGGATGCCGGCCGCCTACCGCAAGCTGCTGGTCCGCCAGATCGCCCAGCACGCGCACTCCGAGATCGTCGGGATGCTGCCCGAGGGCAACTGGATCAGCCGCGCCCCGTCGCTGCGCCGCAAGGCCGTCCTGCTCGCCAAGGTGCAGGACGAGGCCGGCCACGGGCTCTACCTCTACAGCGCCGCCGAGACCCTCGGCGTCACCCGCGAGGAGCTCGTCGACCAGCTGCTCGACGGCACCGCCAAGTACTCGAGCATCTTCAACTACCCGACCCTGACCTGGGCCGACGTCGCCGCCATCGGCTGGCTCGTCGACGGCGCCGCGATCATGAACCAGGTCCCGCTGTGCCGCTGCTCCTACGGCCCCTACGCCCGCGCGATGGTCCGGGTCTGCCGCGAGGAGTCCTTCCATCAGCGGCAGGGCTTCGAGTCGATGACGGTGCTCGCGCAGGGCACCCCGACGCAGCACGCGATGGCGCAGGACGCGCTCGACCGCTGGTGGTGGCCGGCGCTGATGATGTTCGGCCCGCCGGACTCCGAGTCGACCCACTCCGACGCCTCGATGCGCTGGAAGGTCAAGCGCTTCAGCAACGACGAGCTGCGTCAGCGCTTCGTCGACGCGACCGTCCCGCAGGCCCACTTCCTCGGACTCACGATCCCCGACCCGGCACTGCGCCTCGAGGGCGAGCACTGGGTCTTCGGCGAGCCCGACTGGGAGGAGTTCCGCCGGGTCCTGCGCGGCGACGGCCCCTGCAACCGCGAGCGCATCGCGGCGCGCCGCAAGGCCCACGCCGAGGGCGCCTGGGTCCGCGAGGCGGCACTCGCTCACGCCGAGAAGCAGCAGGCGCGTACGACGGAGGCCGTCGCATGAGCGTGTCCGGCCGCGAGACCTGGCCGCTGTGGGAGGTCTTCGTGCGCTCGCGCGCTGGGCTGTCCCACACCCACGTGGGGAGCCTGCACGCCGCCGACGCGGAGCTCGCCGTCCAGGGTGCCCGTGACGTCTACACCCGGCGCGGGGAGGGCAGCTCGTTGTGGGTTGTGCCTGCGAGTGCGATCGTCGCGTCGGACCCCGACGACAAGGAGTCGCTGTTCGACCCCGCGCTCGACAAGGACTACCGCCACCCGACGCACTACGACGTCCCCGAGGGGGTGCACGGCATATGAGCTCGGCTACCCCTGGGCTCGCCCCTGATGTCGCGGCGGAGTCGGTGCTGCGGCTCGGCGACACCTGCCTCGTGCTGGCGCAGCGGCTGTCCGCGTGGTGCGGCCACGGGCCCGCGCTCGAGGAGGACATCGCCCTGGCCAACATCGCGCTCGACCTGCTCGGCCAGGCCCGCGGTCTGCTGACCCGCGCCGGCGAGCTCGAGGGCGTCGGTCGCGACGAGGACCGCCTGGCCTACCTGCGCGACGCGCCGGACTTCCGCAACCTGCTGCTCGCCGAGCAGCCGCACGGCGACTTCGCCCACACCATCGTCCGCCACCTGCTGTGGGACTGCTTCGCGGTCGAGCTGTGGCCCGCGCTCGCGCGCTCCTCCGACGAGGTGCTCGCCGGCGTCGCGGGCAAGGCGGCCAAGGAGTCGGCGTACCACCTGCGCCACACCTCCGGCTGGCTGGTGCGGCTCGGTGACGGCACCGAGGAGTCGCGCCGCCGGGTGCTCGACGCGCTCGACGCGCTGTGGCCCTACGCCGGAGAGGCCATGCTCGACGACGACGTCGACCGCCAGGCCGCCGAGGCCGGGCTCGTCCCGCTGCCGTCGTCGATCGAGCCGGCCTGGCGCAAGCGGGTCGCCGACGTCCTCGTCGAGGCGACCCTCCCCGTCCCGCCCGACGTCTGGTGGCAGCGCGGCGGCAAGCAGGGCCAGCACTCCGAGCACCTGTCCTACCTGCTCGGCGAGATGCAGGTGCTGCACCGTTCCGACCCCGACGCCCAGTGGTGACGACGGTGTCGGCGCCCGGTGTCGCGGAGGCCTGGGCGCTGCTCGCCGAGGTGCCCGACCCGGAGCTGCCCACGGTCTCGGTCGTCGACCTCGGGATCGCCCGCGACGTCGTCGTCGACGGCGACACCGTGACGGTCTCGATCACCCCGACCTACAGCGGCTGCCCCGCGATGCGCGAGATCGAGGCCGACGTCACCGCGGCGCTGGCCCGCCGCTTCGCCCACGTCACCGTCCGCACCGTGCTCTCACCGCCCTGGACCACCGACTGGATCACCGAGGCCGGCCGCGACAAGCTCGCCGGTGGCGGCACCGCCCCGCCCGGCCGGGTCCTGCTGCCGCTGCTCGTCGACACTGTCAACTCTGCCGACCCCGGCCGGCCCGCGGCCTGCCCGCTGTGCGGCAGCGCCGAGGTCGAGGAGCTCGCCGGCTTCGGGTCGACCGCCTGCAAGGCGCTGTGGCGGTGCACCTCGTGCCGCGAGCCGTTCGACTACCTCAAGCGGCACTGAGCCGTGCACACCCTTACCGTCGCCGACGTGCGGCGCGAGACCGACGAGTGCGTCTCGCTCGCCTTCGAGGTCCCCGACGCGCTGCGTGCGGCGTACTCCTTCTCGGCGGGTCAGTACCTCACCCTGCGGGCCGTGCTCGACGGGGTGGAGGTGCGCCGGTCCTACTCGCTGTGCACAGCGCCCGGCGACGGCGAGCTGCGGGTCGCGGTCAAGCAGGTGCCCGGCGGCGTGATGAGCGGCTGGGCCGCGACGCTGCGCCCCGGTGACGTCGTCGACGTGCTGCCGCCGGAGGGGCGCTTCACGCCGGCGCCGGACCCCGCGCCGCATCGCCACGTGCTCGGCATCGCGGCAGGCAGCGGGATCACGCCGGTCATCGGCATCGCCCGCCACGTCCTCGCCACCGAGCCGACCGCCCGCGTGACGCTGGTCTACGGCAACCGCACGACCGCCTCGGTGGTCTTCCGCGAGGAGCTGTCGGACCTCAAGGACCGCTACCTCGGCCGGCTGCGGGTCGTTCACGTGCTGTCGCGCGAGGGCGCCGACGTGGCGCTGCACGAGGGCCGCGTCGACGCCGACAAGCTGCGCCGGCTGTGCGCGACGGTGCTCGACCCCACCGACCTCGACGAGGTCTTCGTCTGCGGGCCCCAGCAGATGTCGGTCGGGCTGCGCGCGGCGCTGCTCGAGCTCGGCGTCGACGCCCACCGGGTCCACGTCGAGCTGTTCGGCACCGACGAGGCCCGCCGGGCACCGGTCGCGGTCGACACCAGCACCCCGGGCGCCAGCGCGGTCGTGGTGCTGCGCGGCCGGTCGACGACGGTCCCGGTCGCGCGCGGCGAGACGGTGCTCGACGCCGGTCGGCGGGCCGGGCTCGACCTGCCGTGGTCGTGCCACGCGGGCGTCTGCGCGACCTGCCGCGCGAGGGTCACCGGCGCGGTCGAGCAGGCCGTCAACCACAGCCTGGAGCCGTGGGAGCTCGACGCGGGCTACCGCCTCACCTGCCAGAGCACGGCGGTGGACGACGACCTGGTCGTCGACTACGACGCGTGACCGCATGACTGCGAGTAGTCAAGCTGAGGGATTCGCTCACAGTCGGTGATGACCCGCCGATGGGAGCCCGTCGGAGCGGATGGGGGATGAGATGAGTGAGCCGGGCAGCGTGACACGGGCGGTAGGCGGGCTGCTGCGCGCCGACTCCCAGCCCGACCTGTGGCTGCCCGTGCTGCTGCGCTGGACCCCGTCGGACCCCTTCGCAGTGCGGATGGTGCTGCTCGTGGACACGACCTCGAGCGTCGAGTGGCTGCTGTCGCGAGAGCTGCTCACCGAGGCGCTGACCGGGCCGGCTGGGTGCGGTGACGTGTACGTGCGCGTCGACGGCGGCGACGTCGTCGTGGACCTCGCGGGCGAGTGCTGCCTGCTCCTGCCGCTCACCGACGTCGTCGAGGTGCTGACTGCGTCGTACGCCGTCGTGCCCACCGGCAGCGAGGCGGTCAGCGACGCCGCCTTCTCCGCGCTGCTGGGGGCCTGACGTCGGCGGTCGGGCGGCCGCTGGCGGGTAGGTTCAGGCCATGACGACGACCCCCGCGCCGTTCGGACGCGTGCTCACCGCGATGGTCACGCCGCTGCTCCCCGACGGGTCGCTCGACCTGCCCCGGGCGCAGGCCCTCGCCGACCGGCTGGTGGCCGACGGCAACGACGGGCTGGTCATCAGCGGTACGACGGGGGAGGCCCCCACCACGCACCGCGAGGAGAAGGCCGACCTGCTGCGTGCGGTCGTCGAGGCGGTCGGCGGCCGGGCCAAGGTCGTCGCCGGGGTCGGCAGCAACGACACGGTGCACGCGGTCGGCATGGCGCGCGACGCGGACAAGGCCGGCGCCGACGGGCTGCTCGTCGTGACGCCCTACTACAACAAGCCCCCGCAGGCCGGCGTCATCGCCCACACGGTCACCGTCGCCGAGGCGACCGCCTTGCCGGTGATGCTCTACGACATCCCCGGCCGCACCGGGATCGCGCTGACCGAGAGCACCATCCTCGAGCTCGCCGCGCACCCGCAGGTGGTCGCGATGAAGGACGCCAAGCTCGACCTCGAGTCCACCTCCTGGGTGCTGTCGCAGACCGACCTCGCCTACTACTCTGGGCACGACCCGTGGACGCTGCCGCTGCTCGCCCTCGGAGCGGTGGGAGTCGTCGGGACGTCGACCCACCTGGTCGCGCGTCGTACCTCCGAGATGGTGGCGGCCTTCCTCGCCGGCGACGTGGCGGGTGCGCGGGCGCTGCACGAGGGGATGCTGCCGATCTACGCCGGCATCTTCCGGACGCAGGGCACCATCCTCGTGAAGGCGGCCCTGGCGCTGCTCGACTTCCCGGTCGGCGGCGTGCGGCTGCCGCTCGTCGAGGCCACCGAGGCCGAGGTCGCCCAGTTGCGCACCGACCTCGTCGCCGCGGGCGTGCTGTCGTGAGCCACCCGCACCCCGAGCTCGGCCCGCCGCCGCCGCTGCCCGCGGGCGGCCTGCGCGTCGTCGCGCTCGGCGGCCTTGCCGAGATCGGCCGCAACATGACGGTCTTCGAGCACGCCGGCCGGCTGCTCGTCGTCGACTGCGGCGTGCTCTTCCCGGAGGACGACCAGCCCGGCATCGACCTCATCCTCCCGGACTTCTCCTACATCCGTGACCGGCTCGACGACATCGAGGCGGTCGTGCTCACCCACGGCCACGAGGACCACATCGGGGCGCTGCCCTACCTGCTGCGCGAGCGCGGCGACATCCCCGTCGTCGGTAGCCGCTTCACCCTCGCGCTGCTCACCGCCAAGCTGCGCGAGCACCGCATCACGCCTGTCGTCACCCAGGTGGCGGAGGAGGAGACGCTGCAGCTCGGGCCGTTCGGCTGCGAGTTCTTCGCGGTCAACCACTCCATCCCCGACGCGCTCGCGGTCGCGATCCGCACCGAGGCCGGCCTGGTCCTGCACACCGGCGACTTCAAGATGGACCAGCTGCCGCTCGACGGCCGGCTCACCGACCTCGGCGGCTTCGCCCGGCTCGGGCGCGAGGGCATCGACCTGCTGCTGTCGGACTCCACCAACGCCGAGGTCCCCGGCTTCGTCACCTCCGAGCGCGAGATCGGACCGGTCGTCGACGAGGTCGTGCGGACCTCGACGGGCCGCGTCATCGTGGCCTGCTTCGCCTCCCACGTGCACCGCGTCCAGCAGGTCCTCGACGCCGCCCACGCCCACGGCCGCCACGTCGCCTTCGTCGGCCGGTCGATGGTCCGCAACATGGGCGTCGCCTCCGACCTCGGCGTGCTCACCATCCCGCCCGGACTCATCGTCGACATGAAGGACGTCGAGCAGCTGCCGGCGTCTCGGGTCGTGCTCGTGTCGACCGGGTCGCAGGGCGAGCCGCTGTCCGCGCTGTCGCGGATGGCCAACCGCTCTCACCACCAGATCCGCATCGAGAGCGAGGACACCATCGTGCTCGCGTCCTCGCTGATCCCGGGCAACGAGAACGCCGTCTACCGCGTCATCAACGGGCTGTCGCGGTGGGGCGCGCGGGTCGTGCACAAGGGCGTGGCGAAGGTGCACGTGTCGGGTCACGCCCCGGCCGGCGAGCTGCTCTACCTGCTCAACGCCACCAAGCCCTCCAACCTCATGCCGGTGCACGGCGAGTGGCGCCACCTGCGCGCCCACGCCGAGCTCGGGCGGCTGTCCGGTGTGCCCGACGACCGGATCGTGCTCGCCGAGGACGGCGTCGTCGTCGACCTCGTCGACGGCAAGGCCACCATCACCGGTGCGGTGCCGTGCGGCTACGTCTACGTCGACGGCGCCGAGGTCGGTGACGTCTCCGACATCACGCTCAAGGACCGCCGGATCCTCGGCGACGAGGGCTTCATCTCCATCACTGTCGCGGTCGACAGCGTCACCGGCAAGATCGCCGGGGGGCCGGAGGTCGCCGCCCGTGGCTTCACCGACGACCCGGGTGCCTTCGACGCCGTCATCCCGCTCATCGAGGCCGAGCTCGACAAGGCCGCGCGCGAGGGGGTCGCCGACCCGCACCAGATCGCGCAGCAGGTACGCCGGGTCGTCGGCCGCTGGGTCTCCGACACCTACCGTCGCCGCCCGATGATCATCCCCGTCATCGTCGAGGTCTGACCCGCCCGCCCCGCCCCGCCAGCCGCCCGCCCGCCCCGGCGCCCCGCCCGCCCGCCCCGGCGCCCCGCCCCGAAACCCCCGGTGATCTTCGCCCTGTTGCGGATCGCCACGCTCAGCGCACCGCAACGGGGCGAAGATCGTCGTGGCCTGCCCGCGGGGCGGTAACGGCCGGGGCGGCGGTCCGTTCTGCTTCCACCTGGCACCTACTCGGCGAGGTCGCCCGCCCGCGGAGCGCCAGCGGCACGGTGAGGTGGAAGCAGAAAGGATCGCGCCGACAGGGAGGCGGGGGAGGCGGGTGAGGTGGGGGCGGGGATGTGGCGATCTCGCACGCTGGGCCACGCTGACGTGATCGCCACGTCTCCGAGTGGGGGCGGGCGGGGACAAGCGAGCGCGGCGGCGTGTCGCGGGTGTGACGGGTGTGACGGGTGGTACTGCAGAGGTACCGTCGCGACCATGGCCAGTCGTACGCCCACGCCCGCCCGCCCCCGCTCCACGGGTGGTGGCCGCGGTGGCGCGCCCACCCGCACGAAGGCGGCACCGCGCACGAAGGCGGCACCGCGGGCGAAGGCTGGGGGAGGCACCGGCAAGAGCACCCGCACGAGCACCCGCACGAGCGCCCGCAAGGCGCCCCAGCGCGGCCCGAACCCGGTCGTCGCCCTGCTCGGCGTCCTCACCCGCCTGGTCACGGGCACGCTGCGCGCAGTGGCCCACGCCGTCGGCGGCAGCGTCCGCACCGCGACCGGTGGCGCCCGCGACCTCGACCCCGCCCACCGCCGTGACGGCCTGGGACTGCTGCTGCTCGCCGGCGCGTTCGTCACCGCCGCGGGAGCCTGGTGGCACGCCGGCAGCGCCGGCGACGGCATCGCCGACGTCCTCACCGGCGCGGTCGGCAAGGGCGCGCTGCTGCTCCCGCCGCTGCTCGCCGTCTACGCCTGGCGGGTCCTGCGCCACCCCGAGCCGCAGGGCGCGGCGGGCCGGCTGCTCGTGGGCTGGGCGGCGCTGTCGCTCGGGGCGCTCGGCGTCCTGCACGTCGTGCGCGGCAGCGACACCGCCCGCGAGGACAAGGGCGGTGTCGTCGGCTTCCTGCTGGGTGACCCGCTCGCGGCGGCGCTGACCGGCGTACTCGCCTTCCCCGTCCTGCTCCTGCTCGCCGCCTTCGGCCTGCTCGTCGTCACCGCCACTCCGGTCCACCAGGTGCCGGCCCGGTTGCGGGCCCTGCGCGACCGGGCGCTGTTCCGGACCCCGGCGGAGGAGCCGCCGGCGCCAGAGACCCCGGAGCCGCTCGAGCCGCTCCAGCGCCGTCGGCCGCGCAGCCGCCAGGGGGTCGCCGCAGCCCAGGACGGCCCGCCGGACCTCGACGTGGTCATCGTCGACCACAACGCCGTCGCGGCCGAGACCGTCACTCCGCCGCCGGTCCACACCCCCGCGCCGAAGAAGGCCGAGCAGCTCGTCCTCAAGGGCGACTACGTCCTGCCGCCCGCCGATCTGCTCGGCACCGGCACCCCGCCGAAGACCCGCAGCGCCGCCAACGACGAGGTCATCGCCGCCCTCACCCAGGTGCTGGAGGACTTCCAGGTCGACGCGAGCGTTACCGGCTTCAGCCGCGGCCCGACGGTCACCCGCTACGAGATCGAGCTCGGCCCGGCCGTGAAGGTCGAGCGGGTCAAGGCGCTGCAGCGCAACATCGCCTACGCCGTGAAGAGCTCCGACGTCCGCATCATCGACGTCATCCCCGGCAAGTCCGCGATCGGCATCGAGATCCCCAACGCCGACCGCGAGAACGTCAGCGTCGGTGACGTCCTGCGCAGCCACGCCGCGACCAGCGACCACCACCCGATGCTCGTCGCCCTCGGCAAGGACATCGAGGGCGGCTTCGTCATGGCCAACATCGCCAAGACGCCGCACATCCTCGTCGCGGGCGCGACCGGCGCCGGCAAGTCGACCTGCATCAACGCCCTGCTCGTCAGCATCCTCACCCGCGCGACCCCCGACGAGGTGCGCCTCATCCTCGTCGACCCCAAGCGGGTCGAGCTCACCGCCTTCGAGGGCGTGCCGCACCTCATCACGCCGATCATCACCAACCCGAAGAAGGCCGCCGAGGCCCTGCAGTGGGTCGTGCGCGAGATGGACATGCGCTACGACGACCTCGCCGCGAGCGGCTTCCGCCACGTCGACGACTTCAACGCCGCGGTCCGCCGGGGCGAGCTGACGGCGCCGGAGAACAGCGAGCGGGTCTACCAGCCCTACCCCTACCTCATGGTGATCATCGACGAGCTCGCCGACCTCATGATGGTCGCGCCGCGCGACGTCGAGGACGCGATCGTGCGCATCACCCAGCTCGCGCGCGCCGCCGGCATCCACCTGGTGCTCGCGACCCAGCGCCCGTCCGTCGACGTCGTCACCGGCCTGATCAAGGCCAACGTCCCGAGCCGGCTGGCGTTCGCGACCAGCTCCGGCACCGACTCGAAGGTCATCCTCGACCAGCCCGGTGCCGAGAAGCTCATCGGCAAGGGCGACAGCCTCTTCCTGCCGATGGGGGCGAGCAAGCCCATCCGCATCCAGGGCGCCTACGTCTCCGACGCCGAGGTCGCGGCCGTCGTGAAGCACTGCAAGGAGCAGCGCCAGCCGGCCTTCCGTGAGGACATCGCCGCGCCGGTCGCCGCCGAGCGGCAGGTCGACGAGGAGATCGGCGACGACCTCGACCTGCTCTGCCAGGCCGTCGAGCTCGTCGTGACCACGCAGTTCGGCAGCACGAGCATGCTGCAGCGCAAGCTGCGGGTCGGCTTCGCCAAGGCCGGCCGCCTCATGGACCTCATGGAGAGCCGCGGCGTCGTCGGCCCGTCGGAGGGCAGCAAGGCCCGCGACGTCCTCATCCGCCCCGACGAGCTCGAGAGCGTCCTGACGGTGATGCGCGGCGGTGAGTGAGCTCGACCTGCGCTGGCTGACCGGACCGCCAGGAGAGGCCGAGCGCGCAGCCGTCCACGGCCTCGTCGCGACGGTCGCGGCGCTCGGTGGCGCCGTCGGCTGGCTGCACGTCCCCGACCGCGGGGAGGTTGACGCCTGGCTGGACGGGCTCGCCCCCGGGACACGGACGATCACGGCGTACGACGACCGCGGTGCGCTCGTCGGTCTGGGCACCTGGGCGCGGCTGTCCGCGCCTGTCCTGCGGCACGACGCCGAGATCCGCAAGGTGATGGCCCACCCGGACAGTCGCGGGCGGGGAGTCGGCCCGGCCATCACCGCCGCACTGGTGGCCGATTGCCGGGCGGCCGGCGTCGAGGCGGTCACCCTGGACTGCCGGGGCAACAACCACGCCGCGCTGCGGATGTACGCCCGCCTCGGCTTCGTCGTGACGGGTCGTCGGCCGGACTGGATCGCGGTCGGTGACGAGCGCTTCGACCAGGTGCTGATGCACCTCGACCTGCGCGACGGGACCGAGCCGTTGCTCCGTCACGGCGGTCGGCGGGAGGGTCCCGGGGCCTCCTGACGGGCGGCTCGGTGACCCCCGCAGTGGGTGTCCTTTGTGGACTTCGCGACAACGGTCCTAGACTCACCCGAGTCACACCCGTCCCACCGGTTGGAGGTGGTCGTTTCATGACGACCCCTGACGAGCACGCCTCGCTCGGTGCTGCGCTGTGCGCTGCCCGCGAGGCTGCCGGTATGACGGTGGAGAAGGTCAGCGAGCGCACCCGCATCCGGGCGACGCTGATCCGTGACCTCGAGGCCGACCGCTTCGACTCGAGCGGTGCGCCGGTCTACGCGCGTGGCCACCTGCGCAGCATCGCCGGCGTCGTCGGGGCCGACCCGGCCCCGCTGCTCGCCCGCTTCGACCGCGAGGTCGGCACCGAGACCTCGCCCGTCGTCGAGACCGTCGCCGCGACGCCGGTGCGGGCCGCCACCTCCGGCTTCTCGCTGCCTGTCGCGCAGGCACCTGAGCGGCGTGGTCCCAACTGGGCGGTCGCCGGTGTCGCCGCCGTGGGCCTGCTCACCGCGGTGATCGCGATCGGCACCATCGTGGACTCCGAGCCGCGCGAGCCGGCTGCCCTCGGCACCGTCCCGACGGCGACCCCAGCCCCCGTGAGCACCCCGACGGCGCTGCCGAGCGAGGCCACCGCGCAGGCGCCGACCTTCGACGGCGCCGACCTGCGCATCCGCACCATCGGCGGGGCGTCGTGGGTGCGGGTCAGGAACAGCGCGCGCAAGACGCTGTTCGAGGGCGTGCTCGCCGACGGGCAGTCCAAGGACTTTCGCGACGCGACCGCGCTCAACATCGTCGTCGGCAACGCCGGCGCGGTGTCGATGGTCTGCAGCGGCAAGGACCTCCCGCGCGCGGGCGGCAACGGCAAGATCGCGCGCTTCTCCTGCAGCGACACCGGTCTCGTCCCCGCCTGAGACCTCACTAGACTCGGGCGGTGACCCGCCGCCGCGTCTCCCTGCTCACCCTCGGGTGCGCGCGCAACGAGGTCGACTCCGAGGAGCTCGCCGGCCGGCTCGAGGCCGCCGGCTGGGAGCTCGTGGCCGACGGCGAGCCGACCGACGTCGCCGTCGTCAACACCTGCGGCTTCGTCGAGTCCGCCAAAAAGGACTCCATCGACACGCTGCTCGCCGCGTCCGACACCGGGGCGAAGGTCGTCGCCGTCGGGTGCCTCGCCGAGCGCTACGGCAAGGAGCTCGCCGAGCAGCTCCCCGAGGCCGACGCCGTCCTCGGCTTCGACTCCTACGCCGACCTGTCGTCCCACCTCGACACCGTGCTCGCCGGCGGCCACGTCGAGGCCCACACCCCGGCCGACCGGCGGCTGCTGCTGCCGATCAGCCCGGTCGAGCGCCAGCAGCCCGCTGCCGACCAGAGCGTCGGGATCCCCGGCCACGCGGGCGGCCCCCACGTCCTGCGCAAGCGCCTCGACGACGCGCCCGTCGCGAGCCTGAAGCTCGCGAGCGGCTGCGACCGGCGCTGCTCGTTCTGCGCGATCCCGAGCTTCCGCGGGGCGTTCGTCAGCAGGCGCCCGTCCGACGTGCTCGCCGAGGCCCGCTGGCTGCGCGACGCCGGCGTGCAGGAGCTCGTGCTCGTCAGCGAGAACTCCACGTCCTACGGCAAGGACCTCGGCGACCTCAAGCTGCTCGAGACGCTGCTGCCGGAGCTCGCGACGATCGTGCCCCGCACCCGGCTGTCCTACCTGCAACCCGCGGAGATGCGGCCCACGCTCGTCGAGGTGCTCACCGGCACGGAGGGCGTCGCGGCGTACTTCGACATGTCCTTCCAGCACAGCTCGCCGACCGTGCTGCGGCGGATGCGGCGCTTCGGGGGCACCGAGTCCTTCCTCGCGCTGCTCGAGCAGGTCCGCGCGCGGGCACCGCGCGCCGGTGTCCGCAGCAACGTCATCGTCGGCTTCCCCGGCGAGACCGAGGATGACGTCGACGAGCTGTGCCGCTTCCTCGAGCAGGCGCGCCTCGACGCGATCGGCGTCTTCGGCTACTCCGACGAGGACGGCACCGAAGCCGAGGGGCTGCCCGACCACCTGCCGCAGGACGTCGTCGACGACCGGGTCCGCCGCCTCACGGCACTGGCCGAGGAGCTCACGTCGCAGCGCGCCGAGGAGCGGGTCGGCGAGGTCGTGCAGGTGCTCGTCGAGTCGGTTCTGCCCGACGGCACGGCCGAGGGGCGGGCCGAGCACCAGGCCCCCGAGGTCGACGGCAGCACGACACTCACCGGCGGGTCCTTCGTCGTCGGCACCTTCGTCACCGCCCAGGTCACCGGCACGGTCGGGGTGGACCTCGTGGCGAGCGCCCTGTGAGCACACCATGAGCACCGCGACCGGTCCTGGCGACGCCGCCGCCGACCCGGTCGCCCGGGTCAGCAACTTCAACGTCGCCAACTACCTCACGGTCTTCCGGCTGCTGCTCGTGCCGGTCTTCGCGGCCCTGCTGCTCGCGGAGGACGGCGACAGCGAGGGCCTGCGGGTCGCGGCGACGCTGGTGTTCGCGCTGGCGTCCTACACCGACCGCGTCGACGGGCAGCTGGCCCGCAGTCGCGGCCTCGTGACGAGCTTCGGCAAGCTGGTCGACCCGATCGCCGACAAGGCGCTCATCGGGGCGGCCCTGATCGGGCTGTCGGTGCTCGACGAGCTGCCCTGGTGGGTCACGGTCGTCGTGCTGGTCCGCGAGCTCGGCGTCACGCTGCTGCGCTTCTGGGTGATCCGCCACGGCGTGATCCCGGCGAGCCGTGGCGGCAAGCTCAAGGCCCTGCTGCAGGCGCTCGCGATCGGCTTCTACCTGCTGCCGCTGACGGGTCTGCTCGCGACCGGCCGCGCGCTGTTCATGGCGGTCGCGGTGGGGGTCACGGTCGTCACCGGCATCGACTACGTCGCGCGCGCGGTCACCCTGCGTCGCACGAGCGAGCGCGCCGCGGTGAAGCGCGCGCGCAAGCTCGCCAAGGGATGACGCTCACCGCCGCGGTCGTCGCGGTCGGCGACGAGCTGCTGCTCGGCGACGTCGTCAACACCAATGCGTCCTGGCTCGGTGACCAGCTGCGCGCCGTGGGGGTCCGCGTCGTGCACTCCGCGATGGTCGGCGACGACGTCGACCGGATGGTCGTCGCACTGCGCCGCGCCCTCGACGACGCCGACGTCGTGCTCGTCACGGGCGGCCTCGGGCCGACGACCGACGACGTGACCCGGGAGGGCGTGGCGGCGGTCGCGGGTGTCGGGCTGGTGCGCCGGCCCGAGCTGGAGCTCGAGCTGGCGGAGCGCTTCGCGTCGTACTCCCTGCCCATGCCCGTCGAGGTCCTGCGCCAGGCCGACGTGCCCGAGGGCGCCGACGTGCTGCCCAACCCCGTCGGCAGCGCGCCCGGCCTCCGCCTGCCGGTGGGCGACCGGGTCGTCTACGCCCTGCCCGGGCCGCCCCACGAGCTGCGCGCGGTCGCCGAGCCCGTCCTGGCCGAGCTGCGCAAGCGCTCCGGGTCGCTGCTGATCACCCGCACCCTGCACTGCTCCGGCGCGGGGGAGTCGTCGGTCGCCGGGCTCGTGCAGGGCGCCGTCGAGGTCCCCGAGGGCGTCGCGCTGTCCTACCTCGCCTCGGGTGGCGTCGTCCGCGTGCGCTTCACGGGTACGACGCAGGCGGTGCTCGCCCCGCTGGTCGACGCGGCCGCCGCCGCACTGGGCGACCTGGTCTGGGGGCGCGACGACGACACGCTCCCGGGGGTCGTCGCTGCGCTGCTGCTCTCGCGCGGCGCGACCGTCGGGGTGGCCGAGTCGCTCACCGGTGGACTGCTGGCCGCCGCACTCACCGCCCTGCCCGGGTCGTCGTCGGTCGTCCGCGGTGGCCTGGTGCCCTACGCGACCGACCTCAAGCAGTCGCTCGCGGGGGTCCCCGGGCCGCTGCTGTCCGCCCACGGCGCGGTGTCGCAGGAGACCGCCGCGGCGCTCGCGGCCGGCGCCCGCGAGCGGTGCGGTGCCGACTACGGCCTCGCGACGACCGGTGTGGCGGGGCCGTCCGAGCAGGAGGGCCACGCGGTCGGGACCGTCTTCGTGGCCGTCGCCGGCCCGGGTGGCGGCCCCGGTGGCGGCCCCGGTGGCGGCGAGGTGCGGGCGTGGCAGCTGCCCGGTGATCGCGACCGGGTCCGCGCGATCACCGTGACGCTCGCCCTCGACCTGCTCCGCCGCCATCTCGTCGCCGACGCGCTCTGAGCCGTCGGGGGGAATCCCGGGCCGGACATCGCCCGTTGGACAGGAGCGGGTCGGCCCTGGGGCATAGAGTGATCCCCGGGCTCGGACCTGCGGGGCTCGAGCGGCACGAGTGTGGAGGTGGGCGCGTGGCGGTCCTGAGGACGCTGCTCGGCGAGGCCCTGCGCGACACCCGGCTGCGCCAGCACCGCACGCTGCGCGAGGTCTCGACCGCCGCGCGGGTGAGCCTGGGCTACCTCAGCGAGGTGGAGCGCGGCCAGAAGGAAGCGTCCTCCGAGCTGCTCGCGAGCATCTGCGGCGCCCTCGGTGTCCGGCTGTCGGACCTGCTGCGCGACGTCAGCGAGACGCTGCGGATCGTCGAGCCCGAGCCGCTCCCGGTGCCCGTCCCCACCGGCGCCCGCCGCCTGCACGCCGCCCCGGACGTCTCCGCCGCCGCTTGACGCGATCCCGTGCGTCTGGCAGACACTCGGCGTGAGCGACACCGTCTCGTCCGACATCTCGCCGTCTGACGCGCCGCTGCGCGAGCCCGGCACCCGGGCGCGGTCCGGCAACGCCATGCTGCGCACCCGCGCGGCCATCCTCGACGCGGCCGCGGGGTGCGTGGAGCGCTACGGCGTCCGCAAGACGACGATGAGCGACCTCGCCACGCAGGCCGCCGTCGCGAAGGCGACGCTCTACAACCACTTCCGCACCAAGGACGACGTCCTCGCGGCGCTCGTCACCAGCCGGGTGCAGGCGCTCGGGGCCACCACGGCCGCGCTCGCCGCCGGCCGTCACGACACCGTCCCGGGGATGCCCGTGCCGTTGCGCTCCGGCCTGGCCGCAGCGCTGGAGCACGCCGCCGACGAGCTCGCCCGCTGCGCGCCGCTGCGCCGGGTCGCTGCCGAGGAGCCCGCGGTGCTCGCCGTCGTCGCGGTCCCGGCGGCCGGCCGCACGTGGGACGTCGTACGCAGTGCGGTGGTCGAGGTGCTCGAGGCTGCCGACGTCGCGGGCGAGCCGCCCGCGGTCGAGCTGGTCCTGCGGTGGCTCGTGTCCCAGGCCACCTGGCCGGGGACGCGTGAGGAGGTCGCCCTCGGGGCAGGGCTGCTGGAGCGCGGGCTCACCGCCCCTCGGGTCGAGGTCCCCGCGCAACCCGCCACCGACGCACCCCTCGGGAGATGACCATGAGCACTGTCAAGAGCCCGCTGCCCGACGACGCCAAGCAGGTCACGGGAGAGGCGCTGCAGGGTGCCCTCGTCGACCTCATCGAGCTGTCCCTCGTGGCCAAGCAGGCCCACTGGAACCTCATCGGCCGCAACTTCCGCAGCATCCACCTCGCCCTCGACGAGGTCGTCGACCAGTCGCGCATCTACATGGACACCGTCGCCGAGCGGGCGATAGCGATCGGCGTCAACCCCGACGGCCAGACCCACGCGCTCGCGGCGCAGTCCAAGGTGCAGCCGCTCGAGGTCGGCTACGTCCAGGTCGACAAGGTCATCAGCTACGTCGTCGACGTCCTCGGCCCGATGATCGCCCGCTTCCGCGAGCGCATGGACGCCACCGAGAGCGCCGACCCGGTCAGCCAGGACCTCATGATCGCGATCACCGCTGAGCTCGAGAAGACCCACTGGATGTTCCAGGCCGAGCAGTAGTCGGTCCGTCGCCCCCCGTCATGACACGATCAGGGCTCACCTGATCGAGGGGGAAGCGCGTTGGCGGGTCGTAGTCGGTTGCCGGTCGTCGTGGCGGTCGTCGTAGGCGTCATCGCGGTCGCGGCGGTGCGCGCCGTCGTCACGGGCGACAGCGGTGACGACCCGACCGCGATCAAGGTCGACAGCGACTGCACCCAGGTGGCTCTGACTGCGTCGTCGGAGAAGGCCGCGCTGCTGCAGCGCATCGCCGCCGACTACGCCGACGACGACGGCGAGGTGGGTGGCACCTGCGTGCAGGTGCAGGTCACCAGCAAGGCCAGCGGCGGTGCCGCCGATGCGCTGGCGCGCGGCTGGGACGAGGGCGTCGACGGCCCGCGCCCCGACGTCTGGTCGCCCGCGTCGTCGACGTGGACGGCGCTGCTGCGCCAGCAGACCGCGGCCCGCGACGCGCCCGACCTCGTCGGAGACGCCGAGCTGCCGTCGCTCGCGCGCACCCCGCTCGTCATCGCCATGCCCAAGCCGATGGCGGAGGTGCTCGGGTGGCCGGCCAAGCCGCTCGGCTGGGCCGACATCCTGGCGCTGGCCAAGGACCCGAGCGGCTGGCAGCGCTTCGGCAAGCCCTACGGCGCGTTCAAGCTCGGCAAGACCAACCCCAACTTCTCCACCAGCGGCCTCAACGCCACCATCGGCGCCTACTTCGCGGCCACGGGGCTGTCGAGCGACCTCGCGCTCAAGGACCTCGTCAAGCCAGCCGTGCAGACCTACGTCAAGAGCGTGGAGGGCTCCGTCGTGCACTACGGCGACACGACGCTGACCTACCTGTCCAACCTGCAGAAGGCCGACGACCGCGGCCAGGCGCTGTCCTACGTCAGCGCCGTGACCGTCGAGGAGAAGTCGGTCTGGGACTACAACCAGGGCAACCCCACGGGCGACCCGAAGACGCTGGGGCAGCACGCGAAGCCGCGCACGCCGCTCGTCGCGATCTACCCGAAGGAGGGGACGCTCTACAGCGACAACCCCTACGCCGTCCTCGACGCCCCGTGGGTCGACCAGCCCACGAAGGACGCCGCCGCGGACTTCCTCACCTACGCCCGCGGTGCGGCCTCGCAGCGGCTGTTCGCCGAGGCCGCCTTCCGCGGCTTCGACGGCAAGGCCGGCGACCGCATCACCCAGGTCGAGGGGCTGCTGCCGGCCGAGCCGAAGGCGGTGCTCAACCCGCCGTCGCCACAGGTCATCGCCGCGGTGAAGACCTCCTGGGAGTCGCTGCGCAAGCGGGCCAAGATCCTGCTGGTCCTCGACACCTCGGGCTCGATGGGCGACTCGGTCGGGTCGGCGGGCACGTCCAAGCTCGAGCTCGCCAAGCGCGCCGCCGTGAAGGCCGTCGACCTCATCGCCAAGGACGACGAGGTCGCGCTGTGGGCCTTCTCGACCCCGCTCGAGGGGGACACGACACCGTTCCGACCGCTGGTGCCCTTCCGGCCCGCGGCCACCAACGCTGCGCTGGTCAAGAGCACCATCGCCGACCTGCAGCCCGACGGCGGCACCGCGCTCTACGCCACCACCCGCGCCGCCGCCCAGGTCCTCGCCGAGCGCTACGCCCCCGACAAGATCAACGCGGTGGTGGTCCTCACCGACGGTCGCAACGAGTACCCCCCGGACAGCAACCTCGACTCGCTCACCAGGGCCCTCGACAGCGAGGACGCCGACCGCCAGGTCCGCGTCTTCACCATCGCCTACGGCGACGACGCCGACCTCGGCGAGCTGCGGGCGATCGCGGAGGCGTCCAAGGCTGCGGCGTACGACGCCTCCGACCCCGGCTCGATCGACAAGGTCCTCGCCGCGGTCCTGTCCAACTTCTAGTCGATGTCGTCGTAGAGGTGTCGTCGTAGATGTCGCTGTCGGAGGAGCTGCGCGACCCGTGGGGTCTCGTCGTCGCGGGCGTCGCGGGCGGGCTCGCGTGGGCCTTCGCGGCGCCGGTGGCCGCTGCGGTGGCGGTCGGCGCAGGGGTCTACGGCGCGAAGGTCCTCACCGGTGTCCTCACCGGCAGTGGTGGCGAGGCCGCACCCGCACGCCGACCGGCGCTGCCCCGGCCGCCCAAGGGGAGCCCTCCGGCGTACTGGCTGGAGCGGGCGGAGGGGGCCGTGCGCTCCCTCGACGCCCTCGCCCGGACGGCGTCGACGGGGGCCGCGGGTGACGCGGTGCGCTCCGCCGCGACCGACGCCGGCCGCACCCTCGACGAGCTGCTGCGGGTCGCGGCGCAGGTGACCGCCGTGGTGGCCGCCGAGTCGCGGGTCGACCTGCACGGTCTCGACGGCGAGGCCGAGCGGCTCGAGCAGCGGGCCCGCGCGGCGACCAACCCCGAGCAGGCCGCGGAGCTGCGGCGCTCGTCGGCCGCGGTGCGCGACCGGCTCGCGGTGGCGGCCCGGCTCGACGAGGCCCGCGACACCCTGCTCGCCCGGATGGAGGCGACCGCGCTCGGGCTCGAGGGCCTGGTCGCGCGGCTCGCGGAGGTGCTCGCGCTGACCGCCACGAGCGGTGGGGTCGACACCAGCGCGGCCGAGATCGCCGAGCTCGCCACCGAGCTCGACGGGCTGCGCGAGGGCCTCGCCGAGACCGAGGCGCTGTCGCGCCGCGCCCTCGGCCAGGCCGACCCGCCCCCACCCTGACGCCCCGCTGACCGTCCCTACGCCCCGCCCCGCCCCGCCCGACCGCGCCGCCCTCACGCCCCGCCCGACCGCACCGCCCGACCGCACCGCCCCTCCCCGCCCCGCCTGAGATTGGGTGGGGTTTCTCGGCGTGTCGTGCCGCGGCGCGCCGACGAAAGCCACCCAATCCGGGGGGCGGGTTCCGGGTGGGCGGGTCAGCGGAGGGTGACGCGGCGCCAGGGGGTGGCGTTGCCGACGTGGGTGGCGGTGCCGGTGAAGCGCACCTGCACGTCCGTGGGCCGGGCGAGCCGAGCCGGGAGCAGGACGCGGCCGTCGGGGCCGGTCGTGCGCGCCGCGAGCACGCGCACCGTCGTCGTGCCGGGCTCCCGGCCGAGCAGCTCGACGCGCTGGCCGGCTGCGGGTCGACCGTCACCGGTGCGCAGCAGCGCACCGGTCGTGACGCTCCGACCGAGCCGCGCGGTGCGCGTCACCACAGCGGTCAGCGCGGTCGTCGGGCGCGTCGACCGGACCAGCGCGGCCGGGCTGCGCGAGGGGGAGAAGGAGTCGTCGCCGGGCCAGGTCACGGCGTACTCCGTCGACCCGACGGGAGTGGGCTGAAAGTGCACCAGGCCGTCGAGCCCGGTGCGCAGCTCCGCGACGTGGCCCCAGGTGGTGAGCCCCAGCGGTCGGGACAGCAGCGTCACCTCGCGGTCGAGGACGGCGGCACCGGTCGGGTCGACGAGCCGCGCGCTGACCCGCAGCGAGGAGCCGGGGACGACCGACAGGACCGCGGCGTTGATGCGCGTCGTGGTCGCGACCGGCTGGCCGGGGACGACCGCGGCGGTGCCGCGCAGCGAGGTGCGGAAGGTCGTGAAGTGCGGGTAGGCACCCGACATCCAGAGCGCCTCCATGTCGAGGCCGTCGGGTAGCCCGCGCGGGCGGACGGGGCGCAGGTTGGTCTCGGTGCTGGCCGACGTGACGGCCTCGGCGACCCAGCTCGCGCCGTGGTCGCGGGTCGTCCAGCGCTCGACCTCGGCGATCGCCGGGTCGCTGCCGGGGCGGGCGAGGTAGACGACGGAGGGCTCGTCGTGGTCGAGGGTGATGCCGGCGGAGTAGGACCGCTCACGGCCACCGGTCGCGACCGTGCCGCCGGCCGGGCCGAGCTCGCGCACGACCCAGGAGGTGCCGTCGAAGCGGGCCCAGTGGTAGCGGTGGTCGGTGGTGCTGCGGATCGTGGCGAAGACGACCACCGGCAGCCCATCAGGGCCGACCGCGACGTCGTGCACCCAGCCGCTCGTGCCGGTCGCGGGACCGTCCCAGAGCAGATCGCCCTGCCCCGCCTCGATGCCGTCGGCGAGCGCGCCGAGCAGCCGCCCGTCGGCGCCGCGCAGCTCGCCGGCGGTGTAGCGGGAGAAGCGCACTGAGCTCGTCAGCTCGTCGGGGTGCCCGTCGGTGAACGCCAGCGCGATGCCGCTGCCGCCGTCGCCGGCGACCTTGACGTAGGGGCGCATGTCGCCGTTGCTCACGACCACCCGCGCCGCCGACCAGGTGACGCCGTCGTCGTCGGACGTGACGTAGCCCTGGTGGCTGTAGCCGGACCGGAAGAACAGGTAGATGCGGTCGCCCTCGCCGGGGACGCGGACCGGGTTGGTGTAGGTGACGACGCTGTCGCCCGGCACGAACGACGTGATCGTGCGGGTCGGCGCGAAGCTCGTGACGTCACCGGGCCGGCTCGTCGTGCGGATGTGGATCGCGGGGCCGTTGTGGCCGGACCAGAAGACCGACACCCGGCCGTCGGCGTGGCGCAGCAGCGACGGGTTGTTGTGGTCGTCGACGACGAAGGCGGTGCGCACCACAGCCGACTGAAGCCGCTTGGTGGTGTGGTCGTAGGCGCTGACGACGATGCTGCCCTCGGCGTCGATCCAGCTGGCGAAGGTGCGCTTGGCGGGGCCGGGCACGTGCACCGACCGCGGGTCGGAGAACCAGCACCACGCGCCCCCGCTGCCGACGACCGCCTGCGTCTCCGAGCCGGGGACGCGCGGGAGCAGCGTCCCGTCGGCGGCCTGCGCGGGCGAGGCGCCCGTCAGCGTGGCCACGAGCAGCAGCCCGACGGGCAGGAGACGGGGCGCGGGCACGTGTCGACGCTACGTCGGGAGCCTGCGCTCACGGGCGGTTTCCGGCGTACCGGGAGGTCTGAGTGCTGTGACCTGGCGCCTGCTCTGACAAGATGCCCGCAGCACCCTTGGACCGACGTGAGGAAGACCTGTGGCGAACCCGTTCGTGCGTGGCTGGAAGTACTTCATGGCCCTGCTGTCCGGGAAGCTGGACGAGCACTCCGACCCGAAGATCCAGATCCAGCAGGCCATCGAGGAGGCGCAGCGCAACCACCAGCAGCTGACGCAGCAGGCGGCCGCTGTCATCGGCAACCAGCGCCAGCTCGAGATGAAGCTCGCGCGGCAGATGACCGAGGTCGAGAAGCTGCAGGCCTCGGCGCGTCAGGCCCTCGTCATCGCCGACCAGGCGCGGGCCGCGGGTGACGAGAAGAAGGCGGCGGAGTACGAGCAGACCGCGACCACCTTCGCGACCCAGCTCGTCGCGGCGGAGCAGTCGATGGAGGACCTCAAGCAGCTGCACGACCAGGCGCTGCAGGCGGCCGAGAAGGCCAAGCAGGCGGTCGAGAACAACGCGATGACCGTGCAGCAGAAGCTCGCCGAGCGCAGCCAGCTGCTCAGCCAGCTCGAGCAGGCCAAGATGCAGGAGCAGGTCGCGAAGTCGCTCAGCTCGATGTCGGAGCTGTCCGCGCCGTCGGGGACGCCGTCGCTGTCGGAGGTCCGCGACAAGATCGAGGCGCGTTACGCCAAGGCGCTCGGTGCGTCGGAGCTCGCGAGCAACAGCGTCGAGGGCCGGATGCTCGAGGTGCAGAAGTCGACCCTGGAGATGGCAGGCTCGGCGCGCCTGGACCAGATCCGCGCGTCGCTCGGCGGCAACCAGCTCGCCGCCCCGCCGGCCGCCACCCCGGCGCCCGTCGCCGACGCCACGCCCGCGACCCCCGAGGCCGACGCCGACA
This sequence comes from Mycobacteriales bacterium, assembly GCA_030697205.1. NCBI lineage: Bacteria > Bacillati > Actinomycetota > Actinomycetes > Mycobacteriales > Mycobacteriales bacterium. Next base: position 9,617 of record JAUYQP010000003.1, on the reverse strand, counting down.
AGGCCTGAGTCAGAGGCTGCGCGCCACGGCCGCGCCGCGGGCGGTGCGCGACCAGCAGTCGGGTACGTCGAAGCGCGTCGACTCCACGAGGCCGCCGTCGAGCAGCTGGCGGCTCGCCGCGGCGAAGGCCGGGCCGTCGAGCAGCGTCACGTCGCGCAGGTCCTGGGCGCTGCTGCCCGGGAAGGCCCCGACCGCGCGCAGCAGCCGGGTCGCCTCGTCGGACAGGCGTGGGACGAGCCGCCTGCGTGCCGCCTCGACGACGGCGAGCAGCGGCGGGTCGGTCAGGGTCCGCGCGAGGGCCTCGAGGCCGGTGCCGGTGGCGACTGCCTCGGCGACCCGCTCGGCGTCGGTGGGACTCACGGGGTCTGGTGTCACGGGGTGTACCTCGTCCTGCCGAGCGGTCGAGGCGCCCGCACGGTTGTCGGTGCAGGCGCCGGCCCGAGCTGGCAGCGGGGGCACCAGTAGGACAGCCGCTGGTAGGGCGCCACTCCCTGCTCCGCGGACACGATGCGCGTGCCGCAGCGCCGGCACGGCTTGCCGGACCGCTCGAAGACCCAGTGGTCCTCGCCGCGGCGCAGCGACCCGGTCGTGGTCTGCTCCCAGTGGTCGCGGTTGGTGAGCAGCAGCCTGCGCCCCAGGCGGACCAGGCCGGGGAGGTCGGTCACGTCCTCGACCCGGACCCACGGGGTGAGCCCGCGCAGGAAGAGCACCTCGGTGCGGTAGAGGTTGCCGAGGCCGGCGAGGTGGCGCTGGTCGAGCAGTGCCATCCCGATCTCGGCCTCGGGGTCGGCGGCCAGGCGCCGAAGGGCCTCGTCGAGGTCCCAGTCGGGGCCGAGCAGGTCCGGCCCGAGGTGGCCCACCGCGCGGTCCTCGGCGGCGGTGGGCAGCAGCTCGACGACGGGCAGCCGGTAGCCGACCGCCTCCCACTCGTCGTTGGCGAGCACCACCCGCACCTGCCAGTCGGGGCCGCCGTTGCGCGTGTCGCCCGGCCGGTAGAGGTGCCAGGTCCCGTCCATCCGGAAGTGCGTGTGCAGGGTGAGGTCGCCCTCGACGCGGGTGAGCATGTGCTTGCCGCGGGCGACGACCTCGCGCACCACGCTGCCTGTCAGGTCGGTCGTCGCCAGCTGAGGGACCCGGAAGTCCGACACCGTCAGCGCCCGCCCGGCGAGCGCGTCGTGCATCCGCTTCGCCGACAGCCAGACCGTGTCACCCTCGGGCACGCGCGCTCGCGTAGTCCGTCGTACCGACCTGGATGCTGTAGGTCTCGTAGTAGGCCTCGACCCCGCGGCGCTGGGCGGCGCGGTGCTCCGGGTGGTCGCGCCACCCGTCGTGGCTCGGCCGGTCGGCGAAGGTCACCAGCGTCACGCGCTCGCCGTCGTCGGCGGTGAAGGCCTTGTGCTCGACGTAGCCCGGCATGGCGCGGGCGAGCTCGGCCATCCGCGTCGCGTCGGCGGAGTAGGCGGTCTGCGCGTCGGCGTCGTCGCGCAGCCGGTTGCGGAAGACGGTCACGACCTGGCCCTCGGTGAACACGGGCTCATCCTCCCCGACGCGGTGGTCGCGCACGCGTCAGGCCCTGACGACGCTGTCACCCTCCGACACGTCGTCATCGTCCCCCACCTGCTCAACAGGAATCAGGGCGAAGGTGTCGCAAACAGCGAGCCCGGCCGGCCGAGGCCCGCTGACCTGACGCCGTCCTCCCGGCGAGTCAGGCCGGTTGGAGCTCGGGGGCGTCGACGGGTGGGGTGTCGTCGTCGAGGCCGAGGGTGCGGGTCGAGTGGGGCAGGACCCCCAACGCCATCGCGACCGCACCGATGAGCCCGCCGACGACCGTCACCTCGACGGCTCCGACGGCCGCGGCCACCGGGCCGGCGAGCAGGTAGCCGAGCGGGAGGAGCAGGAGTGAGCCCATCCAGTCCCAGGCCGAGACCCGCGACAGCAGGTGCGGCGGGATGCGGACCGCGAGGGCCGTCTCCCACCACACCGCGAACAGCCCGATGCCGATGCCGGCCAGGACCATCACCGCGTAGAGCACGACGACGTCGGGACCGAGGCCGTAGACCGCGATCGACAGCGGCCACGGGATGGTGGCGACGATCCCCGCGAGCATCGGCCGGCGGGGCTTCCAGCGCGACCCGAGGACCGCGCCGCTGACGGTGCCGACCCCCCAGAAGACGTTGGTGAGGCCGTAGACCGCCTCGCTGCCGTAGACCTCCTCGGCGACCGCGGCACCGAGGACGAAGAACGGTGCGAGAGCGGTCAGCAGTGCGACGGAGAAGACCGCGATCGTCACCCACACCCAGGCGCGCTCGCGCACGGCGTGGAAGCCCTCGCGCAGGTCCTCGACGACGGTGGCGTCCGCGACCCGGGTGCCGCGGTCACGGGTACGGATGCGGAGCAGCAGCAGGGCGGAGACCGCGAAGGTCGCGGCGTCGAGGGCGAAGGCCCACGCCCCACCGACCCCGAGCACGAGGAAGGTCGCGAGGCCGGGCGACGCGATCGTCGCGACTTCGCGGAACATCCCGGTCAGAGCCTGCGCCTGCTGGATCTCGTCCTCGGGGACGGTCTGCGGGACGAGCCCGGTGTAGGCCGGCCGGAAGAACGCGTCGGCGACACCGAAGAGGACCCCGATCACGACCATGTGCCAGACCCGGACCGCCCCGGTCGCGATGAGGACGGCCAGGGTGCCGTGCAGCACCGCGCGGGCGGTGTCGCTGACGACCATCACGAGGTGACGGGGCAGCCGGTCGGCCACGACGCCGCCGAAGAGCACGAGCGCGCACAGCGGAGCGGCGTACGCCGTGAGGACGGCTCCCACGTCGCTCGGGTTGCTGGTGAGGTCGGTGACGTAGAGCCCGATCGCGACGATGATCAGGGCGTCTCCGAGCACGCTGAGGGACTGGCTGACGAACAGCAGCCGGAAGTCGCGCAGGCGCAGGACGGAGAGCACTCCCTGACGGTAGGCGCAGGCGCCAGTGGGTTTCGGCGAACGGCTACCGCGGGACGACCTGCGACGGCACACTGACCGAGACAGGCCGGGGGTGACATGGCAGACGAGGGGTTGGGCATGCGCAGCCTCCTGCTGCACATGGGTGACCTGCTCGTCGTGCTCGACCGCGACGGCGTCATGCGCTACGTCAGCCCGTCGGTGCAGCGGCTGCTCGGTCACGACGACCTCGAGATCACCGGTCGGTCGGCGTGGGACTTCGTCCACGACGACGACCAGGCGGCGGGTGACCGCGCGCTGTCCTCGGCGGTCGGGCGACCCGGCCCCGGCGAGCCCCTGGTGCTGCGGCTGCGCAGCGCGTCCGGCGCGTGGGTGGCCTTCGAGGTGCTTCCCAACAACCTGCTCGACGACCCGGAGGTCGCGGGCGTCGTCGTGGTCGCGCGCGACGTGACCGAGCGCCAGCGCGGCGAGCGGGTGCTGCAGGGCCAGGCCGACCTGCTCGAGCTCATCGCCGCGGGCGCGGACGTCCCGATCGTCCTCGCCGCGCTCGCCGCTTGGGTCGAGCAGACCCTCGACGGGATCCGCTGCTCCATCCTGCTGCTCGAGCAGGGACGACGTCACGGCGTCCTGCGCGACTCGGCCTCGCCGAGCATGACGGCGGCCTACCGCGCAGCCATCGACGGGATGTCGGTGGAGGTGCCCTTCTCGCCCTGCGCTGTCGCGGTCCGCCGCGAGGAGCCCGTCCTGGTCCCCGACCTGCTGGCCGACGAGCAGTGGGCGCCGATGCACGCCCTCGCCCGCGAGCTCGGGGTCCGCAGTTGCTGGTCCTACCCCGTCGTGAGCCCGGCGACCGGTGCCACCCTCGGGACCTTCGCGCTCTACGCCGACGAGGTCGGCCTGCCGGACGCACCGACGACAGCGCTCATGCGCCGGGCCAGCCACCTGGTCGGGATCACCGTCGACCGCCACGAGCTCGTGACCCGGCTCGGCCATCAGGCGCGTCACGAAGCCCTCACCGGCCTGCCCAACCGCCTGATGCTCATCGAGACCCTCGCCGGGCTGCTCGCGTCGGGGGAGGCTCCCGTCGTGGTCTTCCTCGACCTCGACCGGCTCAAGGTCATCAACGACTCGCTCGGGCACGAGACCGGCGACGAGCTGCTGGTCGACATGGCCCGCCGGCTCCGCGGTGCGGTCGCTCCGCGCGACCTCGTGGCGCGCTTCGGTGGCGACGAGTTCGTGGTCGTGCTGCCCCAGGACGGGACGCGCACCGATGTGGCCGAGCTGATGGCGAGCATCCGCGAGGTCGTGTCCGACCCGATCGTCCTCGAGGGCCGCGTCATCACACCGGGCGCCAGCGCGGGTGTCGTCGTCGCGAGCCCGGGCCAGTCCGCCACCGAGGTGCTGCGCGACGCCGACATCGCGATGTACCGCGCGAAGCACCGCGGTGGTGGCGGGTATGCGCTGTTCGGGGAGGACATGCGGCAGCGCGCGTGGGATCGGCTCGACCTCGAGACCCAGATCCGCCACGGGCTCGCGGTCCAGCAGTTCCGCGTGCACTACCAGCCGATCGTCGACATGCGACGAGGTGACCGCGTGCTCGGCTTCGAGGCGCTGGTTCGCTGGCAGCACCCTGAGCGCGGGCTGCTCGCGCCGGCTGCCTTCATCTCGCTCGCGGAGGAGACCGGGCTCATCGTGCCGCTCGGCGAGTGGGTGCTGCGCGCTGCTGTCGCGACCGCCCGCGGCTGGAGCGACAAGGTCGATACGACCGGCCTGACCATGTCGGTCAACCTCGCCGGTCAGCAGCTGCACGCCGTGGGGATGACCGCCATCGTCCAGGAGCTCAAGGACGCGATCATCCCGTGGACGCTGGGCCTCGAGTTCACCGAGTCGACGCTGATGGACGACACCCCGCTCGTCGCAGCGCTCATCGCCGAACTCGCCTCGACCGGCGCCCGGCTGTCCATCGACGACTTCGGGACCGGCTTCTCGTCGCTGTCCTACCTCACCCGGCTACCCGTGCGCCGGCTGAAGATCGACCGCAGCTTCGTCGCGGACCTGCCGCACAAGCCGGAGGCCGCGACGGTCGTCGGCGCCATCATCGGCCTGGCCGCCAAGCTCGGCCTCACGGTGGTCGCCGAGGGCGTCGAGACGCCCGAGCAAAGAGCCACCCTGCTCGAGATGGGCTGCCGCTTCGCGCAGGGCTACCTCTTCGGCCGGCCCGTCCCCGAGGACGACGCGCTCGCCCTGCTCCGCAGCCGGTAGACGCGGGGCCGCTCCGGCAGGCAGGATGTAGAACACGTTCTCGCCAGGAGCCGTCTCATCACCACTGCCGTCGCACCAGCCCCGCCGCGCGTCCCGTCGTACCTGCCCTGGGTCGGCTCGGGCTTCGCGCTGCTGCGCGACCCGACGCGCTTCTTCGCGACCCAGCGGGCGCGGCTCGGCGAGACCTTCGTGGTGCGGGCCTTCGGCTTCGAGCTGTGGTGCGTCTTCTCACCCGACGGCGTGAAGAGCCTCTACGCGCTGCCCGAGCACAAGGGCAGCTTCGGCCTGGCGTCCTACACGCTGCTGCGGCTGAAGGTCCCCGAGGAGCTCTTCAGCGGGCTGCGCAACGGACCGCACACGATGTGGAAGACCGACGACGTTGCGCGCTACCTCGACAACCTGCGCGCGGCGATCGCCGTCGAGCTCGAGGTGCTCGGTGACAGCGGCGAGATCGAGCTGTTCTGGGCGGCCAAGCGGCTCGCCCACCGGATGGGCCTCGCGTCGTGGATGTGCGACGAGGCGACCGAGCCGCGCTACCTCGACCGGCTGGTCCCGCTGTTCGAGCAGCTCGACGCCGCCGAGGCCTTCGTCAACCCGACCCAGGCCTTCCGGACCCGGCTCACCCGCTACCGCCGCGAGCTCTCGGCGCTGCGCGGCATCGAGGAGATCGTCGCGGAGATCTGGCACGCCCGCGGCGGCGAGCGGCGCGGCGACTTCCTCGAGCAGGTCGTCGACAGCTACTCCGACAAGCCGCTCGAGGAGGCCCTGGTCCTGGCCGCGCGCGACGTGGTGCTCATCCACCTCGGGTCGCAGAGCAACATGTACGCCGCGCTCGCTTGGACGCTCGTCAACCTGCTGCTGCGCCCCGACCTGCTCGCTCAGGTCCGGGCCGGCGACAGCGCGCTGCTCGAGAGCGTCGCCAACGAGTCGATCCGGCTTGCCCAGCGCTCACTGACCCTGCGGCAGGTCGTGCGACCGGTCGAGGTCGACAGCGGAGGTACGACGTACGCCGTGCCCGTGGGCGCGTTCGTCACGACGATGCTGTCCGTCCTCAACACCACCGCCGCACCCGGCCTGGACCGCTTCGACCCGGCCCACTACCGGGGGCGGATCCTGTCCAAGGACGTGCCGCTGGTGTCGAAGGAGCTCGTCAGCACCTTCGGCCACGGCGCCCACACCTGCCCGGCCGGGCGCTTCAGCAACGTGACCATCTGCCTCGCCGTGCAGGCCCTGGTCGATGCCCTCGACCTCGAGCCGATGTTCGCCGACGCCGCCCCGCGACGCCGCCAGATCGGCGGCGTCGCGAGGGCGGAGCGGCCCTGTCGGGTGCGCTACTTGCGCCGGGCGGTGGCAGAGGTCGTCGGGAGCCGGTAGCCCCAGACGCCGCGGCTGTGGGTCGCGGCGTAGAGGACCCCGTCCGGCCCGACCGACAGGTCCATCACGGTCGTGGCCGGCAGGCCGGTGCCGAGCCGCGCGAACGTGAACGCGCCCGTGGTGCCCGAGCGGGTCCCGACGACCGCACCGAGGTCGGTGCCGACGTAGGCCGTGCGGCCGCCGTCGGTGACGATGACGTCGTCGGCCGGGACGTCGGGGAGGTTGCCCCCCACGTCGACGAAGGTCGCGCCGCCGTCGCGCGACTCGAAGAGGTGACCCAGCCCCTCGGGCCCGCCGCTGAAGCGCCGGTTGAAGCCGTTGACGGCGACCACGACGTGCCGGCCGTCGGACGGGTCGACCCAGACACCGGACAGGAAGCGGTTGGGCAGGCCGGTGGCCGCGACCTTCGTGCCGGTCCACGTGCGGCCGACCTTCTCGACCCGGGCGAGGCCCCGCGTGAAGCCGTTGTTGTTGCACTGGCTGCAGTAGCCGGCGTAGACGACGTCACCCGCCGACGCGAGTGCGGTCGTGGAGTTGAGCCGGCCGTTGCCGTCGGCGCCCAGGTCGAAGGCCGGGGTCCAGTCGCGGCCGCTCCTGATCGCGAAGCCCTTGTCGTAGGTCCACACCGTGTTGCCGGCCGCGACCCAGTGGTCCGGGTCGGTGCTGTCGGCCTCCATGGGCGCGATGAAACGCGGCGCGGCATCGAGCGGCGCGATGTCCACCGTCGAAGACGTGACCCCGTCGGACTCACCGCAGTTGGTGGTCTTGCGCATCGCCAGGAAGACGTACTCCTGCACGATCCGGCAGCCGTCGCGCGGGTCGACGATGACGTCGCCGCCGTCCCCACCGAAGTTGGAGCCCATCACGCCGGTGGTCTCGGTCGTGCTCCCCGGGAAGCCCTTGTACGCCGGGTACGCGGCTGCGTCGCCGGGGTCCGTGGTGGTGCCGTCCGGGCGGACACCCCGCAGGACCGACCCGCCGTTGTCCTGCAGACCGCCCGACAGCACGACTCCGCCGTACGTCGTGTCCGTGCCGACGGAGGCGGCGTAGTACTGCAGGGAGCGCAGCGTCGCGTTGTGGCTGACCCAGTCGGTGGCATTGCCGTTGGCGTTGAGCGCCGTGCTGCGCGCCGGCCGGCTGTAGACGCCGCCGTCGTTGCCGACGAAGACCCGGCCGCCGGCGAAGAGCACGTCGTGCTGGTCGGGGTGGGTCGTCGTCGGGCAGGTGTTCTTCGCGGGGTCGACCGACCAGCACGGGAAGTAGAAGTTCCAGTACGGGCCCGCGGCGGTCCAGCTGGTGCCGCCGTCGCGGGTCTCGTAGACCTCTTCAAGGCCGAGGTAGACGTGGTCGGGGTCGGTCGGGTCCACCGCGAGGAACTGGTTGTACCAAGCCTGCACTCCCGGGCCGTAGCCCTTGCCGCCGATGCTCTGCTTCAGCGCGGAGCCGCGGCTGGCGAGGTTGGTCGAGTCCGCGATGCGGTTCCACGGCCCTTCGAGCGAGCCGTTGCGGCTGACGAAGACGCCGGCGAGCACGGTGCTCGCGGCCCTGTTGCCCCCGGCGACCATCGCGGTCGTCGACTGGATGACGGCGTAGAGGCGTGACCCGTCGGCGCTCTGCGCGAAGGTCGTGTTGCCGATCTCCTTCGGGTTGATCGCGCCGCTCGGGTTGACCCGCGTGAAGGACCCGGCCGCGCCAGTCGGGGAGTACCAGAAGCCGTTGCCGTAGTAGGTGTGGTCCGTGCTGCTGCGCCAGCCGGCCGCGACGAGCACGCCCGGCTGGCCGGGTCGCGTGACGACGTCGTTGACGATGTTGGCGTAGACGGCGTTGCTCGATTGGGCGGCCCCGAGGGCTGCCTGGTTGAGGACGAGGACGCGGGTCCACGGCTGGCCGCCGGTGTCGGCGGTGCGCCACAGCCCGCGGCTGGTGGCGGCGTAGACCAGGCCGGTGCCGTCGAAGTGCAGCTTGTTGATCGTCGTGCCGGACAGCTCGTCACCGCCGACGGGTGTCCACGAGCCGCCGGTCCGGCGGTAGACCCCGTCACCGGCGTAGGACGTGCCTCCGGTGTTGGCCTCCCCGGTCGCGAGCCACAGCTCGCCCGCGGGGCTGACGGCGAGATCGCCGACCGACAGCGACGGAAGGTCGTCGCTGATCGGCTGCCAGTCGCTGCCGTCGCCGGTCGCCGAGCGGAAGACCCCGCCGTTGGCGGAGCCGGCGTAGAGCGCCCCGGACGGGTCGCTGGCGAGGGCCACCACCCGGCCCGAGACGATGCCGAGGCCGCCGGTGGCGTTGCCATAGGGGTCGCGGTAGCGCAGGTCGTCGGAGTCGTAGGCGACGTCGGTGGTCTCGGTCCACGCGCCGCCGCTGGTCGGCAGCGCGGACAGCGCCGCGAAGGCCTGGCGGTAGGCGCCGGACGGGACGAGTCCGCGCGGCTGAGCGAGCTGCTCGGCCGCGGTCTGGGCCTCCGAGGCGTCGCTGCCCGGGAAGCCCTGGACCGGCAGCAGCCGGGCAGCGGGCTCGGCGGGCAGCGCCTCAGGCGCGAGGGCGGGAGCGGCGAGGGGGCTGCCCGAGGGCGTTGTCCCGAGCAGAGCGGTCACGCCCACGGTCACCGCCAGAGCGGCGATCGTCCTGCGAGAACGGGAGTGGGACGGGCGGACGTACGGCCGATGGTGCGACAAGGCGGTGCCTTTCCGAGAGACCGGATTGGCTGGGTGGTGGGGGGACTGTAGGTCGCTGCTCCATCCGGCCGCTAGGAGGCTCACCCGTCCGGGCCAGCGGAGATAGGACCGTGTGGCCTCGCGGCCACCCTCGGGGAGGTCGCCTGCGGTCGCCGCCACACGCGCACACGACAGCAGTCGGGACGATCGGCCATAACAGCCTCCGTTCCGCGGGCTTGCCCTCGTCGGTGTTGTCACATCGCCGGCGTCGCGAGGGAGGAGCGGCCCTGCCGGGTGGGCTACGTCCGCCGCATCTGATTTCCCTTGCGGCAAAGATCGCCGTCTGTCACTGTTGTCTGGTTTGGGGGGGGGGGGGGGGGGGG
>JAUYQP010000002.1 GCA_030697205.1 Mycobacteriales bacterium | reverse complement strand
CGGGCCGGCGGCCGCGGGACGCGGCGGCGCCGGGCGCGGCGGCATGGGCAGGCTGCCGCCGTCGGACGGGCTGCTGAAGGGGTTGTTGCCGACCCGCGGACCGGGGGACGGGCGCGGCGGAAGGCCACCACCGGGGACCGGCGGGGCAGGCGCGTCGGCCGGTGCGGCGGTCGGGCCAGAGGCAGCCGGCGCGAGCGGCGCGGGAGCCGTGGGGGCCGCCGGAGCCTCGGGGGCGTCGGCAGCGGGGGCGGCCGGGCCGGGCTTGGGCGCGGCCCTCTTGGCCGGGGCCGGAGCGGCGAGGGCGGCCGCGGGGGCGGCGGCCGGGAAGGCCTCGCGCACCTTGCGGGCGACCGGCGCCTCGATGGTGGAGGAGGCGCTCTTGACGAACTCCCCGTTGTCCTTCAACCAGGACAGCAGGGCCTTGCTCTCGAGACCGAGCTCTTTCGCGAGCTCGTGAACGCGGGCTTTGCCGGGCACTGGACTCCTTCGTCTGGCCGGCGGTGTCTCCGCGGCCTGGGTGCTACTGCATGGGCGTGCTCATGGGTGCTGGCTCATCGAGTGCTCATGTGCGCTTCTCGACCTGCTCTCGTGACGGGACGGGGTGCCCTGCTGCACCTGCGAGGTGCGCTCTCACCGGTCCGAGGTCGAGCGGCCCGGGGACCCGTAGGGCCCGAGGGAGCGCCCGCCGCTTCTCGGCGAGGTCGACGCACCGCGGGTCGGGGTGCACGGAGGCGCCTCGGCCCGGCAGGCGCCCGGCGGGGTCGACGGCCAGCTGGCCGCCCACCACGACGACGCGCAGCAGGGTGGCCTTGGCGTCGCGGTCCCGGCAGCCCACACAGGTGCGCACCGGTCCCGTGACACGGGCCGGTGACGACTCTACCGCGCTCGGCTCCTGGGGGCGCCGGTGCCGGCCTACGACGGGAGGTCCCCGTCGGTCGGCGCCTCCGCCCGGGTCGGCGCGGAGGCATCCCGGGGGGCGTCCCTGGGGAGGTCGCTGTGGATGTCGATGCGCCACCCGGTGAGGCGCGCGGCGAGACGGGCGTTCTGCCCCTCCTTGCCGATCGCGAGCGACAGCTGGTAGTCCGGCACGACGACCTTGGCGGAGCGGTTGACGAGGTCGACGACCTCGACGCTGCTCACCCGGGCCGGTGACAGGGCGTTGCCGACGAAGCGGGCCGGGTCGGCGTCCCAGTCGACGATGTCGATCTTCTCGCCGTGCAGCTCGGTGGTGACCGCGCGCACGCGCGAGCCGACGGGTCCGATGCAGGCGCCCTTGGCGTTGAGCCCCTTGACGGTCGAGCGGACGGCGATCTTGGTGCGGTGGCCGGCCTCGCGGGCCAGCGCGGCGATCTCGACGGAGCCGTCGGCGATCTCCGGCACCTCGAGCGCGAACAGCCCACGCACGAGGTCGGGGTGGGTGCGCGAGACCTGGATGGACGCGCCACGCGGGCCGCGCGCGACCGAGATGACCCGGCACTTCAGCCGCGCACCGTGCTCGTAGACCTCGCCGGGGACCTGCTCGGCGGGCGGCAGGACCGCCTCGATCGCGTCCTCGGTGGCGCCGAGCTTGACCATGACGTTGCGGTTGACGGGCGCCCCCGGCCGCTGCCCGGCCTGCTGCACGATGCCGGACACGACGTCGCCCTCGCGCCCGGCGTACTCGCCGTAGGACACGTCGTTCTCGGCCTCGCGCAGCCGCTGGAGGATGACCTGCTTGGCGGTCATCGTCGCGATCCGGCCGAAGTCGGCAGGGGTGTCGTCCCACTCGCGCGCGACGGTGCCGTCCTCGGCGAGCTCCTGCGCGAGGACCACGGCGTCGCCGGTGGTGCGGTCCAGCGACACGCGCGCGTGCGACTGCGCGCCCTCGGTGTGGCGGTAGGCCGTGAGCAGCGCCGTCTCGATGGCCTGCACCACGAGGTCGAAGGAGATCTCCTTCTCGCGCTCGAGGCTGCGCAGCGCCGTCATGTCGATCTTCACGCGTCGACCTCCTCGTCGTCGGTGTCGGTCTCGTCGAGCTCAGGCTCGGGCTCGGGCTCGCCGGGGCGGGAGAACTCCACCTGCACCAGGGCCTTGCGGACCTCGGACAGTCCTACGACGACCTCCGTGCCGTCGACGTCGAGGACGGCGCTGGTGTCGTCGGCCCGCACCACTCGGCCGGTGACGGCTGGCCCGTCGACGCGTGTGACGGCCACGAGACGGCCGGCGGCGCGCCGCCAGTGGCGGGCCTCGGTGAGCGGGCGGTCGACGCCCGGCGAGCCGACCTCGAGGACGTAGGCGCCGGCGAGCACGCCGGGCTCGCTGTCGTCGAGCGCGTCGAGGGCCTCCGAGACGGTGCGCGAGACCTCGGCGACGTCGTCGAGAGTGACGCCGCCGTCACGGTCGACGAGCACCCGCACGACGCTGCGGCGGCCGGCGGCCTGCACCTCGACGTCCTCGAGGTCGAGGCCGGCGGCCGACACGACGGGGGCGAGCACCTGGTGGAGCCGGGCACGCGAGGCAGGCGCGGAGGCGACCACGGGTCTCGAGCCTCCTTCTGCACTTGTGGGACGAACGGAGCGACCGGCGATCCGGCACCTCGGAGCCTAGCGGCCACCCGCAGCCGTGATCCGTTCGTGACGGGGGTCACCGAACCGCTGAGGCGGGTCGGCACGAACAAACCCGTGACGCCAGCGACACCCGGCGCCACCCCTGACCCCGGACCAGACGGAGCACACACATGCGCAGGACTGCACTCGCCGCGGCGGGGCTCGGACTGCTCGCCCTCACCGCCTGCGGTGGTGGCGAGTCGACGAGCGCCAGCTCCGACGAGCCGACCACCGCGTCCGGTCCCGTCGTGAAGATGCCGCTCACCCAGTTCGACCCGGCCAAGATCTCGATCAAGACCGGCGACACGCTCACCTGGGAGAACAGCAACGACATCGGCCACACGCTGGTGCAGGGCACCTACGAGGTCGACGCGGCCGGCCAGCGCACGTCCGAGAAGGACGACGGCACCTTCACCCTCGACGTGAAGAAGAAGGGCGACAAGGTCACCCACACCTACGCCACGGCCGGCACCTTCGACTACTACTGCACGATCCACAAGGCGATGAACGGCACCGTCACCGTCGCCTGACGCGAACCCCTGATCCCGGTCCGCGCCGTCCGGCGCTGGCCAGCACCGCACCACCCTCACCAAGGAGAAGCATGAACCGGACGTCCCTCCGGCTGGCTGCTGTCGTCGGCGGTCTCGCCCTCGTCACCACGGCCTGCGGCAGCAACACCGACACCGACACCGACGCCACCGACACCCCGAGCTCGGCGGCCACCTCGGCCGCGGCCGTCGGTGCCGCAGGCACCAAGACCGACGCCGCCGCCCTGCGCGCCGGCCTGACCTACCTGCTCGAGGAGCACGTCTACCTCGCCGGCATCGCGATCTCGCAGGCCGTCAAGGACGGTGGCGACCTCACCAAGCCCGGCACCAAGGCTGCCGTGGCCGCGCTCGACACCAACTCCGTCGCGCTGTCGAAGGCCGTCGCGTCGGCCTACCCGGACGCCGAGAAGCCGTTCCTCGACTCGTGGCGCTCGCACATCGGCTTCTTCGTCGACTACACCCTCGGCAAGGCCACCAAGGACGACGCCAAGGTCACCAAGGCCAAGGCCGACCTCGACGGCTACCGCACCTCCTTCGGCGA
>JAUYQP010000001.1 GCA_030697205.1 Mycobacteriales bacterium | reverse complement strand
CGCAGCCTCACCCACCACGCCACCCCGTCCGCGGCCTTCCACGCCCGACCCAAAGCCACCCCCGGCACCACCAGCAGCACCCCGAGCCACGACCGGGTCCGCCACGACAAGATCGACAGCAACGGCAAGCTCACCCTGCGCATCAACGGCCGTCTGCACCACATCGGCATCGGCCGAACCCTCGCCCGAACCCCGTCCTCCTACTCGTCCACGACCTCCACGTCCGCATCGTCGACGCCGCGACCGGCGAGCTCTACCGCGAGCTCACCATCGACCCCACCCGGGACTACCAGCCCACCGGCAGACCACGCGGTCCCCAAAAACGGGGAAAGGCCGAACCCTGAGGGTTCGGCCAGTCCGGGATCTCCTGAGAGATCACACGGGTGGAGCTGAGGGGACTCGAACCCCTGACCCCCACACTGCCAGTGTGGTGCGCTACCAGCTGCGCCACAGCCCCGTGGTGCTCCGGAGAACACTACTAGAAGCCGGCGGCGTCCTCGTCGGCAGCCCGAGCGGTCGCCCCGGTGGGCGGGCCCACCAGCGGCCCGAGGCCGGTGTTGTGGCGCTCGAGCCGCCAGCCCCGCTCGCCCTCGACCAGGGTCGACCAGCAGGTGTTGCCCAGCGGCGCGAGCCGCCACCAGTGCTCAGGGGGCAGGCCGGTCGCGGCACCCACCAGGGCACGTGCGGTCCCGCCGTGGGTCACGAGCAGGAGTACGCCGGACCCCGGCAGGTGCTCCTCCAGCGCAGGAAGCGCCCGGGTGGCGACCTCGGCGGGTGTCTCGCCCTCGACGGGCGAGCCCTCCCAACGACGCCAGGCGGCGTACTCGTCGGGCCACTGCAGCGCGACCTCGTCGCCCGTCATCCCCTGCCACCGACCGAAGTGCGTCTCGCGCAGCCGCGGGTCGACGACGAGCGGGAGCCCGACGTGGTCGCAGACGGCGCGCGCCGTATCCAAAGCCCGCGAGAGGTCGGAGGAGACGACGACGGTCGGCGGGTCGGCGGCGAAGACGGTGCCGAGGGCGTCGGCCTGGACCCGGCCGAGCTCGTCGAGGCCGACGTCGAGCTGGCCCTGGATGCGGCCGTCGGCGTTGTGCGCGGTTCGCCCGTGCCGGAGCAGCACGACGCGGCGGGTCATGCCCGCTGGGCCGCGCGACCCTCGTCGGCGTCGGTGAAGGGGATGACCGGGCAGTCCTTCCAGAGCCGCTCGAGGGCGTAGTAGATGCGCTCCTCCTGATGCTGGACGTGCACGACGATGTCGGCGAAGTCGAGCAGCACCCAACGGCCCTCCTCGGCACCCTCGCGGCGCACCGGCTTGGCGCCGAGGTCGCGCAGGCGGTCCTCGATCTCGTCGACGACGGCCTTCACCTGACGGTCGCTCGGGGCGGAGGCCAGCAGGAAGACATCGGTGATGACGAGCTGCTCGCTCACATCGAGGAGCAGGACGTCGGTCGCGAGCTTGTCGGCAGCGGCCTGGGCGGCGGCGAGCGCCAGCTCGACGGCGCGCTCAGAGGCAGGCACGGGGATCTTCTCTCAGTCAGCGGCAGGGGTGCGCCCACCAGTGTGCCAGCCGGTCAGGGCCGGAAGTCGGCACCGACCACGACGATGACGTCGGCGACCGTGCCGAGGTCGGAGCTCGCGACGGCGGTGACGGGTACGCCGAGGGCCTTCGCGACCCGCTCCCCCAGCTGCTGGGCCTCGACGGTGGCGTCGCCGACGAGGACCAGGGTGCGGGCGTAGTCGAAGCTCGGGGCGTTGCGGGAGCCGACGAAGACGAAGCCGGCGGGCACCAGCCTCGCGCGCACCTTCTCACCGATGTTGGGGGTGCCGACCCCGTTGAGCGCGAGCACCCGGTTGTCGCCCTGCCGTGCGCCCTCGGGCACCGACTGCGCGAGCAGCCGGTCGACGAGCGCCTTCGCGGGCTCGATGTCGAGCCGGTAGTTGACCGCGTCACCGGTCTCGATCTTCACGACCGGCAGGCTGTCGTACTGCAGTGCCTGGTCGCGCTCGTCGCTCGCGAGCCCGACGAGCTGCTCGGCCAGCTGGGGCACCGGGACGCTCGAGACCGAGCGCTTGCCCAGCCTGGACAGCAGCGTCACGACCTCCGCCGTCGAGCGCGGCAGCCCGCGCAGCACCCCGTCGAGCACCTCCTGCACGCGCGCGAGCCGGGCCTGCTCCTCCTCACCCCTACCGAGGTAGGTCATGAAGGTGACCGCGCGCAGGCCGTCGAGCTTCTGCCCACCGGGGTTGAGCAGCACCGTCCGGCCACCGGGGCCGCCGAGCACGGCGACGTCGACGTCGACCGCCACACCGCCGACGGCGTCGATGAGCCGCGCCATCGTCGGGACGTCGACGACCCAGCCGCCGTCGACGGTCACCCCGAGCAGGTCGGAGACGGCGTTGCGGGTGCTCTCGGGCGGGACCGTCTTGACCGCGAGGTCGAGGCGCATCGGGCCGCTGCCGGCGACCGGGACGAGCAGCTGCGGTGGCATGAGCACCACCGCACCGCTGCCGGCGTCCTCGTCGTCACCGCCGTCCGGGTCGTGCGCGAGCAGCGACGACGACACCGCCGAACCCGACGGTGCCTGCAGCTGGAAGAGCAGGGTGCGCTGGGTGCGGACCTGCGCGGGCGGGGTCACGGTCTTCTCGTCACCGCTCTGCACGAGGTAGACGGTGGTGGCGAGCAGCAGCACCACGGCGGCGACGCCGGCGGTGACCAGCAGCCGGCGACGGCGCTGGCGCCGAAGCCGACGGGCCTGTGCCCGTCGACCGGTCGCCGTGCTCTCGAACTCGTAGCTGCCGCTCACGTCCCGCCCCGGTAAAGATCCGTCTTGTCGATGTACTGCACCACACCGTCGGGCACGAGGTAGTCCACCGGGCGCCCGCGCGCCACGCGTGTCCTGCAGTCCGACGACGAGATCGCGAGCGCCGGCACCGTCACGAGCGTCACCGACCCGGGCGGGAAGCCGGTCAGGTCGGCCGCGGCATAGCCGGGCCGGTCGACCCCGACGAAGTGCGCGAGCGCGAAGAGCTCGGCCGACCGGTGCCAGCCGAGGATGTGGGCCATCGCGTCGGAGCCGGTGATGAAGAACAGCTCGACGTCGTCGCCGCGCTCGGCGCGCAGGTCCAGCAGGGTGTCGAGGGTGTACGTCGGACCCGCCCGGTCGATGTCGACCCGGCTCACCGAGAAGCGCGGGTTCGACGCCGTCGCGATGACCGTCATCTGGTAGCGGTCCTCGGCCGGGCTCACCACCCGGTCGGCCTTCTGCCAGGGCTGGCCGGTCGGCACGAAGACGACCTCGTCGAGGCCGAACTCCGCCGCCACCTCGTTGGCCGCGGACAGGTGGCCGTGGTGGATCGGGTCGAAGGTCCCGCCCATCACACCGATCCGCCTGGTCACGCGCACCGATGCTAGTGGGGAGGACCTGCCAGCCAGCCGCTCCCGACGCGATCGAAGCCGAGCCGCTCGTAGACCCGGGCGGCCGCGGGGTCGGCCGCGAGGAAGACCAGTCGCGCGCCCGCACCGAAGGCGTGCTCCGCCAGCCGACGCGTGACCGCTCCCCCGAGACCACGACGGCGCAGTGCCGGCAGCGTCGCGACCCCGGTCACCTGGGCGACGTCACCGACGACGGTGACGGTCCCGCACGCCACGGGCTCACCACCGAGGTACGCCGCCACGACTGCCGGTCGGCCCTCCAGCACGCGGGCGGTGCGGACGGCGACCGATGCGGGGTCGCGGTCCTGCGCGGCGTCGAGCCCCTCGACCCCGCCCGTCGAGCTCCGGTCGGTGAAGGCGATGCGCGCGACCGCGTCGGCACGGGCGACGTCGTCGCCGGGGCCGAGCAGCCGCACCTCGGCGTCGACGTCCTCGGCAGGGCGCAGCCCCTCGGGATCGACCGCGAGCAGCGGGTGCTGGTGCACGACGAGGCCGGCCGCGCGGGCGGCGTCCTCGAGGCCCGCCGGGCGACCGCCGACCCACTCGATCGATTCGGGCAGCCCGAGCGCCCGCTGCCGGGCGCCGACCCGTCGTACGTCGTCATCGGTCACGGTCACGCCGGCGTCGACGGGTCGGGCGCTCCAGGGACGCCCCACCCGCTGCGGCACGAAGACCCGCAGCGAACCGTGCTCCTCGACGCGGGCGTCCCGGCGCGGGGCGGCGTCGCCGAAGGCGTCGACGAGGGCCAGGGCATCCACCGGGTGAGCGTGGCAGACCGAGGCCTCAGACGAGGCGCCTCCGCGAGATTCGCCACGCCGCCCGGCCGACGCCCAGCGCCACGACCAGGCAGAGCACCACGAGCAGCGCGGTGCCGCTGCGGCGGACCAGGCCCTCGACGCCGTCGACGAAGCTGTCCTTGGCATCGCCCAGAGCGGTGACCAGGCCGTTCTCCGCGGGCTTCTCCTTCGCGGTGAGGTCGGGGTCGTCGGCCTCGGTGACGGTGACGCTGAGGGTGGAGTACTCCGCCTGCCGCTCGAGCACGCGCCGCTGACCCTCGATCTTGTCGACCTGCGCGGTGACCGCATCGACCTTCTGCTGGACGCTGAGGATCTCGCCGATGGTGCGGGTGCGGGCGAGGATCTCGAGGAAGCGCTCGCGGGTCGCCTTGAGCGTCTTGAGCTGCGCCTCGAGGTCGGCGTACTGCGCGGTGACGTCCTTGCCGGTGGTCGAGGCGCTGCGGACCTCGGCGTCGAGGCCTCGGACCTTCGCGACGACGCCCTCGAACTGCGCGACCGGCACCCGCAGGACCACCGTGCCACTGGGGGTCTCCCCGGACTCCTGCGTCGAGCCGTCCTGGACGTAGCCGCCGACCGCCTTGCCCGCCTCCTGCACCCGGGTGAGGGTCGGCGTCACCTTCCCGTCGGCGACGATGAGCGCGAGGCTGCCGGTCTTGAGCACCCGCTCGGCCAGCCCGTCCGGCGCCGGCGCCGCGACCGGCGGCGCCTGCCCGGCGACCTGGGCAGCAGACCGCCCTTGCCCCACTGCGACCTGCACGGGGTTCGGAGCGAAGCTCAGCCCTTGGGGGGTCGCGGCCGACCCGTAGTCGAGGCTCGCCTCGCCCGGCGCCAAGCTGTCGGCATAGGCCGCCAGGGAGCCGTCTCGGGGTGACTCCGGGGCGGCGGACGCCTGGGGGGTCGGCGCCGCGACGAGCTGCGACCGCGTCGAGCCGTCACCGCCGCCCGTCAGCAGGGCACCTCCCGCCATCGCGCCGGCGACGACGGCAGCAGCCGTGATGACGCGGGCCCAGCGGCGGCGGTACAGCGGGACCACCGTGCCGCCGGCGGCCACCGGGGCGAGCGCTTCCAGCACCTCAGCCGGTCCGTGCGCGGGCACGGTGAAGGACGAGCCGGCCTCCTCGAGCAGCCGCACCAGGTCGTCGTCGTCGATGGTCCTCATCGGGTCGCCTCCAGGGCGGGTGCGGTCTCGGAGTGGTCGTCGCGCGCCCAGGCGGACAGCCGTGGGTCGAGGGCGAGGCGCTGCCGCGCGTCGTGCAGCCGGCTCTTGACGGTGCCGGGGCGGCGGTCGATCGCGACGGCGATCTCCTTCTCCGACAGCCCGGAGTAGTAGCGCAGGACCACCGGCACCCGCAGGTGCTCGGGCAGGTCGGCGAGGGCGTCGAGCACGGTGCCGGCGAGCACGGACCGCTCGGCCGCGTCGGCCGGTGTCGGCTCGCGGTCGGGCAGCACCTCGAGGCCGAGGTCGCCGTCGTCGAGCCGGGTCCGCGACTGGCGGGCGCGGACCTGCGACATGCAGGCGTTGACGACGACGCGGTAGAGCCAGGCCCGCCGGCCGTCCCCGTCGGGCACGGCGTCGCGGAACCGCCACACCCGCAGGAACGCGTCCTGCACGGCGTCCTCGGCCTCGTCGGCGTTGCGCAGCACGAGGCACGCGGTGCGGTAGGCCCGCGCGTAGTCCTGCGCCATCCAGGCCGTCAGCTCGGGCGCTGGTGCACCCGCTGACTCGTCCGGCTCGTCCACGCGACCCCCTTCGTCGCGAGTAGGACGCAGCCGGTCGCCGATCGGTTCGCCCCGCGCCGCTGCCCGGCCGGATGTGGCGATCACGCCAGCGTGAGCAGCCGCATGATCGCCACATCCACAGGTGCGGACCGGCGCCGCGCCCCTGACCGCCCGAAATGTGGCGATCACGCCAGCGTGGGCCAGCGCGCATGATCGCCACATCCGCAGGTGAGGACCGGCGCCGCGCCCCTGACCGCCCGAGATGTGGCGATCACGCCAGCGTGGGCCAGCGCGCATGATCGCCACATCTCCGCGGAGGCGCGGAGGCGCGGAGGCGCGGGCGGGCGGGCGGTCAGCGGGCCCGGCCGTCGGGTCAGGTCGGGAGGAGCTTCTGGACGAAGGCCTCGAGCTGGACGGCGTTGCGGCACTCGACCATCTCGATGACCTCGGAGTACTGCTGCGTCGCACTGTCACCGCTGCCCCAGTAGGCCCGCGGCTCCGGGTTGAGCCAGTAGGCGTGCCGCGACTTCGCGACCAGGTGCTTCAGCGTCTGCGCGCCGGTGGCCCGGTAGTTGTTGCGGGCGTCGCCGAGGATGAGCAGCGAGGTCCGCGGGCCGACCGCGTCCGGGTAGGCCTCGTGGAAGCGCTCGATCGAGTGGCCGTAGTCGCTGTGCCCGTCGAACCACACCAGCTCCGCCTCGGCCGACATCCGCGACAGCGCGTCGGCGACGTCACCGCCCGGGGTGAAGAAGCGCGAGACCTCGTCGCAGGTGTCGATGAAGGCGAAGGCCCGCACCTTGGTGAACTGCTCCGACAGCGCGTAGGCCAGCATCAGCGTGAAGTGCGCGAAGCCCGCGACCGAGCCGCTGACGTCGCAGAGCACGGTGAGCTCGGGCTTGTGGGGCTTGTGGGGCCGGTGGTAGGTCACGAGCGGCACGCCGCCGGTGGCGAGAGAGGCACGGACCGTACGACGGAAGTCCAGGCGCCCCGAGTCGCCCAGCCGTCGGCGCGCGGTGAGGCGGGTCGCGAGCCGGCGGGCCAGCGGGAAGACCTGGCGGCGCAGCTCGGCCATGTCGTTGCGCGAGGCGCGCAGGAAGTCGACCTGCTCGGCCAGCGGCTGCACGGCGGTCTTGGAGATCTGCTCGACCCCGCGGGTCTCGGCGAGCCGCCGGCGCACCTCGGCCTCGACCATCTCCTGGAACTGCCGGATCCGCTCGGTGATGGTCTGGCGCGCGACCTTCTCGGCGAGGCCGCCGCGCTCCTGGCCCTGCAGCAGCGCCTCGAGCAGCGACGACACGAGCGTCTCCGGCGACAGCGAGCGCAGCACCCGGTAGGAGAACCACGACTGCCGGCCCGGGGCGGTGTCGGCCTTGCCGAGCTGCTGCACGGTCTCGCGCGCGAAGCGCCGCAGCGCCTCCTCGTCACCGTCGAGCAGCAGCCGCTCGAGCATCTCGCGCAGCAGCGACGCGTCGGCGGGCCCGCCCTCCTCGCCGTCACCCTCGCCGTCGGCCGCGTCCCCGTCGTACGCCTGGGTGGTGGGGTCCCCGATGACCGGTGGCCACCACAGGTCGAAGAGGGTGTCGAAGGTCGTGCGCTGGGAGGGTCGCTTGAGGACGCAGGCAGCGAAGGCGTGGCGCAGCGCCTCGCGGTCGAGCAGGTCGATCGCGCCCATCGCGCGGGTGGAGTCGAGGACCTCGGCGAGCGAGACCTGGATGCCCGCCTCGCGCAGGGCGTCGTGGAAGCGGATCTCGCGGTCGAGCAGGCCGCCGCTCACGTCAGTTCAGCTTCAGCTGGTCGGTCGCGCGGGCGTGGTCGCTGACGTGCTTGAGCACCACCCCGAGGGTGTCGCGGACCGCTGCCTCGTCGAGGGTGTCGAGGCCGAGCGCGACGAGGGTCTGCGCCCAGTCGATGGTCTCCGCGATCGACGGGGACTTCTTCAGCTCGAGCGCCCGCAGCGCACGCACGGTGCGGACCAGCTGCTCGGCGAGCTTCTCGGCGACCTCCGGCACGCGGCTCAGCACGATGGCCTTCTCGCGCTCGGCGCTCGGGTAGTCGAGGTGCAGGTAGAGGCAGCGGCGCTTGAGCGCCTCCGACAGCTCACGCGTGGCGTTGGAGGTGAGGAAGACGAGCGGGCGGCGGGTGGCCTTGATGGTGCCGAGCTCGGGGATGGTGATCTGGAAGTCCGACAGCACCTCGAGCAGCAGGCCCTCGACCTCGACGTCGGCCTTGTCGGTCTCGTCGATGAGCAGCACGGTCGGGTCGCTGCGGCGGATCGCGGTGAGCAGCGGGCGGCTGAGCAGGAACTCCTCGGCGAAGACGTCGTCGTGGATCTCGTCCCAGGCGCTGTCGTCCTTGGCGGCCTGAATGCGCAGCAACTGCTTCTTATAGTTCCACTCGTAGAGCGCGCGCGCCTCGTCGAGGCCTTCGTAGCACTGCAGCCGGATCAGCTCCGACCCCGTCGCGGTCGCGACGGCCTTGGCGAGCTCGGTCTTGCCGACACCTGCCGGGCCCTCGACGAGCAGCGGCTTGCCGAGCCGGTCGGCGAGGAAGACGGTGGTGGCGATCGCGTCGTCAGACAGGTAGCCGGCCGCGCCGAGACGCTCCTTGACGTCGGCGACGGACGCGAACTGGGGCTGCAGCACGGGCGCTCCTCGAGGGCGGTGAACCGAACGCCATTCTGTCCTACGGGTCCGGCGCAGGCACCCACTGGTCCGTTCGGTGGAACTTCTGACATTCATTCGCCGCCGTGCAGGAGTCCGTCCGGCGGTGCCGAACTGACACCGCGACGCAACTCAGCTGCCCGGCCCACCCGTGGTCGGACAGGCGTCGGCCTGGCCGCACCACCCCCTCGCGCGGCCTCGACTCGACAGGAGAGCACGTGAAGCTTCAGAAGGCAGGCCTCGTCGGCCTCGCTGCGGCCCTCGCGGCCGTGGGCATCGCCGCCCCGAGCATCGCCGGTGGCAACAAGTACACCGCCGTCAGCGACTCCCGCGACTGCGGTGACGGCGACACGGTCGTCCTCAACGGCCCGCTCAAGCTCTGGCCGCCGAACCACAAGTTCGTCGACGAGCCGGTCACGGCCACCGACGCGGACGGCGCCGGGCCGGTCGAGCTCACCCTCATGCCTGACGTCCAGGACGCTTCGGGCGGCGACGGCGGCTCCAACCACGACCCCGACTTCAACGCCACCTCCGAGGACGGCGAGACCCTCGTCGCCACCGGTGACGGTTCGGCCACGGCCGGCCTCCAGCTGCGCGCCGAGCGCTCCGGCAAGGGCGACGGCCGCACCTACGTCATCAACTGGACCGCGATGTTCGACGACAAGACCTGCTCGTCGGGGGACGAGGGCCAGACCCCGTTCGTCATCGAGGTCCCGCACGACATGCGTGGCGGCGCTGACTGGAAGTAGCGTCCGCCTCGTGCGACGCGACCCGAAGGGCCGGTGGGTATCCCCCGCCGGCCCTTCGGCTGTCCTGATGCCGGCGGCGGTCCCTGCCATGCTGCTCGCGCTGCTGCTCAGCGGCTGCACCGTCGGCGAGCCGGACGTCAGCCCCACCCCCCGGCGCGAGCTGGCGGTGCGCCCCGAGCCCGTCGTGACCACGGCCGCGGCAGCGCCGCCGGCCTCGTCGGCACCCGCCGCACCGACCGCCCCGGGACCGTCGGCAAGCGCGGGCACCGGCCCTCGTCCGCAGGGTGCGACCGCGACGGCGGCACCCCCCGTCTCGCGCCCCGAGCCGGTAGCGGCGCCAGCCGGCGAGGGTCCCTACCGGGCCGTGGGGACCGTGACCGACCCCGGTCGCGACCACGGCACGCAAGGCCCGGCGTACGCCGATGTCGTGGGTGTCCTGCTCGAGGACGACGGCACCCGGCTGCGGGCCACGGTCCGCATGGGTGGCGCCGTGCCGCTGCGCACCGCGACGGCCGAGGTGCTCGGCGTCGGGGTCGACCTCTACGACCGCTCGGGCGAGTTCGAGTCCGACTACCAGCTGTTCGCCGACGGCGGCGACGACGGCTGGTTCGCCTACCTGTCCACTCCCGAGGGCTTCGTGCGCTACCCCGGCCGCTTCCAGATCATCGGCGACCAGCTGGTCTTCACGGTGCCCTGGAGCGCGGTCGGGGGCCGGCGCGACGGCTGGACGAAGGCCTTTGCGGACTGGGCGCGCGACGGCGGCGGCACGGTCGGCGGCAACGCCACCGCCAACGACCGCGCACCCCTGGCCGGCACGGTGGGCTACCAGCTCGGCTGAACCCGCAGGTCGGCGACCACCGCGAGGTGGTCGCTGCCGGGCAGCCGCTGCTCGCGCACGTCCGAGACCCCGATCGCCGCACCCGCACCGTCCCGGACGAGGACGTGGTCGAGGTGCAGCAGCGGGAAGGCGGCCGGCCAGGTGCGGACCAGCCCGCGCCCGCGTTCGTCGTGCGCGTCGCGCAGGCCCACGTCGAACAGCCGGCGGAACACCGCGTGGTCGCGGTCGGCGTTGAGGTCGCCGGCGACGACGACGGGCAGGTCGGTCTCGTCGACCTCGCGGCGCAGGTCGGCGAGCGACTCCCGCCAGAGCCGCTCCAGCCCGGTCACCGGCGGGAAGGGGTGGTGCGCCACGAGCCTGACGGCGCGCCCACCCACCGAGACGGTGGCGCGTGGGAGCGCCCGCCCGCCGGTCCGGCGTACCTCCTGGTCTCGCAGCGGGAAGCGGCTGAGCAGCCCGACGGTCTCCGACCGGCCGTCGAAGGGCGTCATCACGAAGGGCAGGTCGTCGATCAGCCCGGCGGCGGTGAGCCCGGCCAGCCCGTTGGCATCGAGCTCGGGCACGACGAGGACGTCAGGACGCAGGGCACGCAGCACCCGCCCGGCCGCCTCCGGCTGCTCGTTGAGGACGTAGAGGTTGGCGGTGACGACCCGCAACGGCTGACCCTCCCCCGCGGCGACCATGCGCTGCGTCGGGACGACCACGACGACGTGCACCGCGACCACGGCGGCGGCGATCAGCGTCGCGCGCCACCGACGGCGCAGGGCGAAGCCGACGAGCAGGGCGTACGCCGGGAGCAGCGTCACCGGCAGTGCCCCGACCAGCAGGGCGAGCAGGGCTCCGCGCTCGAGGCCGGTGACCCGGACGGCGGCGAGCAGGACGAGCGCGCCGAGCCAGAGCCGGGCCAGCACGCCGAGCGCTGACCCTGCCGTTGCCCGCACCACGCCAGAGTGTCACCCGCCCGTGCGACAGTCGGACCTGGCCGGTGGCGCGGCGACGAGCGCGGCACCCGGTCGGCGTCTGCACTGGCGACGACCACCACTCTCGAAGGAGCGAACGCCATGCCCGACAAGACCTCCTACGCCCCCGGCGAGCCCGCCTGGGCCGACCTCGGCACACCGGACTTCGAGGGGTCGCGCGCCTTCTACGGCGGGCTGTTCGGCTGGACCGCGCCCGACAGCGACCCCGAGACCTTCGGGGGCTACACCAACTTCGAGCTCGGCGGTCGCAAGGTCGTCGGCGTCATGCCGCTGATAGACCCGCAGCAGCCGGTCGGCTGGTCGGTCTACGTCTCGACCGACGACGCCGCGAAGACCACCGAGCTCGTCACTGAGGCGGGCGGCAACGTCGTCGCTCCCCCGATGGAGGTCGGCCCGCTCGGGACCATGGCCGTCTACACCGACGCCGTCGGCGCGTTCTTCGGCGTCTGGCAGCCCGGCCAGCACATCGGCGCGGAGGCGGTCGGAGAAGAGGGCACGCTCGCCTGGATCGAGCTGTCGACCCGTGACCAGGCGACCGCTCTCCCGTTCTACGGCCGCGTCTTCGGCTGGACCTCCGTCGCGCCCGAGGGCTACACCGAGCTGCAGCTCGCCGGCCAGTCCGTCGCCGGCTGCATGGACACCCCCGAGGGCGTGCCCGCCGAGGTGCCGTCCCACTGGCTGCCCTACTTCGTCGCCGGCGACCCCGCTGCGAAGGCGGCTCAGGCCGTCGCGCTCGGCGCGACCCTCGTCGTGCCGTTCATGGAGTTCCCCGGCGGGACCTTCGCGGTCGTGCAGGACCCCCACGGCGCGACCTTCGGCCTGCTCGCCATGACCGGCTGAGTCACGTCGTCCCCTCGGCGATGTCCAGCAGCTCCTGCAAGACGTCGCCGTGGGGATGCGCCTCCAGCGAGCCGTTGGCGAGCTGGTTGTCGCAGAACGGCGCCAGCTCCAGGTGGACGTCGCGCCCCTCGGGGTAGCGCGCCACGAACGTCACGGGTGTGAACTCGTCCGACGGCGGCGGGTCCGAGCAGCCGTTCGTGTAGGGGTCTCTCCCCAGCAGGTCCAGGGCGTCGACAAGGCGCCGGGTCTCCTCCGCTGACAGGGCCCGGAACGCGTTGTCGACGCATGCCCCGACGTCGACGTAGCCCTCCGGGAGGAGCTGCCGCTCCTGCCCCGCCCGCCCGCTGTCGTAGGCGTAGCAGTTGCGTTCATCCGAGGTCCGCGGCTGCGGCTGGCGCGACCAGCTCTCCGCGGACCACGTGAGGTTCAGGTCGCCGCCGATCCCGACGCTGCTCGTGAAGTCGCCGTTGCGCGTCGTGGCGCAGCCACCGGTCTCCGACTGGACCCAGACCGCCTTGCCGTCGGCGTAGGTGAGCCGGACGAGGTAGGAGAAGGACGGGATCTCGAGGACAGCCGGGCAGATCCGCTGGCTGCCCTCGAGCTCCTGCGGCAGCGCGAGGTCGGCAGCGATGCGGTCCAGGCCGCTGCCCACCTGCCGCGGCCCCTCGACGGGGGCGTCCTCGTCGGTGCGGTAGCGGCACAGCGTCATC
The DNA here is from genome assembly GCA_030697205.1 of Mycobacteriales bacterium. Lineage (NCBI taxonomy): Bacteria > Bacillati > Actinomycetota > Actinomycetes > Mycobacteriales > Mycobacteriales bacterium. Next base: position 53,772 of record JAUYQP010000001.1, on the reverse strand, counting down.
GTCTGCGGCGTCGCGTCGGGGACGAGGCGCTCACCCCCGTCGTCGTACCCGACCGGGCCTTCGGGGACATCGGTCGGCAGCTCGGCCGGGCAGCTGGTCGGGGCCGTGGCCACGGGCAGTGGAGCGGTCCCGTCGGTGGAGCTGGGGAGCAGCAACGACACGGCCAGCACGACGGCGGCCACCGAGATCGCGCTGCCACCGATCGCGAGGCGGGTACGACGACGACGACCGCCCTCGGACCGCACGGCCTCAAGGACGCCTGGCGCGGCCGGGAAGCGGTGCGACCGGTCTGGCTGCAGGCTCATGCGAGGTCTCCGAGGGTCTCGGCGAGGCGGGCGCGGGCCTCGAACAGGCGGCGCTTGACGGTGCCGGTGGGGCGCTTGAGGGCGCGGGCGACGTCCTCGACGGAAAGGTCGGCGTAGTAGTGCAGGAGCACGACGTCGCGCAGTCGCGGGTCGAGCCGCCGGACCGCGTCGATCGTCGCGGTGTCGGGTGCCGGGACCGCGGCGTCGTGAGCGTCCTCGACGAAGGCGGCGTCGCGCTGCGCCTTCCGCCACGATGCCTTGACGAGGTTGGCGGCGACACGGAAGAGGTACGGGCGCGGCTCGCGAAGGGCCGGGTAGCGGACGTAGACGCGGGTGAAGGCCTCCTGAGCGACCTCCTCCCCGAGGTGCCGCTGCCCCGTGAGGGTGATGCAGAAGGCCACGAGCTCGGGCCAGGTCTGCTCGAAGAAGGCGTCGAAGCCGTCGGCCTGCGCCACCTGCTCCACCACCCCCACCGCTGGTGCTGTCGCCGCCCTCATGACGACACCAGTCCGCTGGAGCCTGCCAGGTTCACAGCACGCTGGAGGCCGCCCTGGCGCCATCACCAAGCGGTCGCTGCCGAGCCAGCCTAGGGTCGGCGGCATGACTGCTGTCGCCTTCCTCGGGCTCGGGCGGATGGGCGTGCCGATGGCCGCCCACGTCGCGCGCGCCGGCCATCCGCTGACCGTGTGGAACCGCACCCCCGGCAAGGCCGGGCCGCTGCTCGAGCTCGGTGCGACCGAGGCGGGGTCCGTCGAGACCGCGGTCGACGGCGCCGAGGTTGTCGTGCTCATGCTCTTCGGGCCCGACTCGGTACGCGATGTCCTCACCGACGTGTGTGCCGCGGCCGCCCCCGGCACCCTCGTGGTCGACGCCTCGACCATCGGGCCCGAGGCCGCGCACGGGTTCGGCGCGACCTGCGCGAAGGCCGGGTTGCGCTACGTCGACGCCCCCGTCGCCGGCTCGACCGGTCCGGCGACCGACGGCACGCTGGGCGTGCTCGTCGGTGGCGCACAGCAGGACTACGACGACGCGCTGCCACTGCTGCACCTCTGGGGCGACCCCGCCCGCGTCCGTCGGGTCGGTGAGGTCGGTGCCGGGTCGGCGCTCAAGCTCTGCGTCAACCAGGGCCTCGGCGTCATGGCCGCCGGCCTGGGTGAGTCGCTGCGGCTCGGCCGCGACCTGGGCCTCGACCGCACCGTCCTGCTCGACGTCCTCGGCGGCACCGCCTACGGCTGGTACCTCGGCCAGAAGCGCGCCATGGTCGAGGCCGGCGACTACGCCGCGACGACGTTCTCCCTCGACCTCCTGGCCAAGGACCTCGACCTCGTCGTCACCGCCGCCGACAGCGACCTCGAGGTCACCCGCGCGTGCCTCGACCAGGCCCGCCGCGCACTGGCCGCCGGCCACTCCGGCGAGGACTACGCCGCGGTCACCGGGCACGTGGCCGACGAGGGACAGGCAGACTCGCACTGATGACACCGATGACCGCGCGCGACAAGCGCATGTACGCCGTGATCAACACCTGCACCGCGCCGATCTGGCTCGCCATGATCCTGCTGCCCCGCTCGGCTCTGACCGCCACCGTGGTCCGGCTGGCGACACCCCTCTACGCCGCGCTGGGTGCTTCGTACATCGGCCTGCTCGCCAGCGGCTGGGGCGGCGAGCGGGTGGACTTCCGCGACCCGGAGTCCGTGCGCGTCGGGCTCGGCAACCCGCGCGGGTTCCTGGCCGGCTGGGCGCACTACATCGCGTTCGACCTCTTCGTGGGCCGGTGGGTCTGGGAGCAGGGGCTCGAGAAGGGCCGGTCCACGCGGGTCGCCCTGCTGCTCACCTGGATGGCCGGCCCGGCCGGTCTCACCCTCTGGCTCGGCCAGTCCGCGGTCGCCCGCCGCTGACCGCTGCTGGACACACCAGGGTTTCGGCGTACTCTCATAACTGAACACGTTCAGAAACGAGGATCCATGGCTCCTACCAAGGGCGAGCTCACCCGCCAGCGCATCGTCGACGTCGCGCTCGACCTGTTCGCCGAGCAGGGCTACGACGCGACGACGATGCGGGCGATCGCCCAGCGCGCCGGCGTCTCGACCGGTAACGCTTACCAGTACTTCGCGGGCAAGGACCACCTCGTCCAGGCGTTCTACGAGCGGTCGCAGCTCGAGCACGGCGACGCCGCCGAGGCAGCGCTGGTCGGCTCGCGCGACCTCACCGAGCGGGTGCACGGCGTGCTCACCGCGCGCATCGACACCATGCAGCCCTACCGCGCCTTCGCCGCGTCGTTCTTCCGCACCGCCGCCGACCCGGCCAGTCCGCTGTCGCCCTTCAGCGACCAGAGCGCGCCGGCCCGCGCGATGAGCCAGGCGCTCTACGCCGAGGCCGTCAGCGGGTCGAGCGCCAAGCTCCCGGAGGCGCTCCGTGACGAGCTGCCCGGGCTGCTGTGGCTCTACCAGATGGGCGTCGTCCTCTACTGGGTGCACGACCGCTCCCCCGGCAGCCGCTCGACCTACCTGCTCGTCGACCGCACCGTCCCGATGGTCGTGCGGCTCGTCGGGCTCGCGCGCTACCGCGTGCTGCGGTCCCTGCTCGACGACGTGCTGTCACTGGTCCGCGACCTGAGGAGCTCCCGATGAACGGCCTGCTCGTCGCGCTGCTCGTGGTCAGCCTCGGGCTCGTCGTGCCGCTCGGCGTGCGACTGCTGGCCCTCCCCCTCACCGCTCCCGTCGCGGCCTGGCTCACCGCCGGCACCCTCGCGTCGGTGTCAATGCTGCTCGACGCGGGTCTGCCCGCTGTGCTGCTTGGGCTGCCGATGGCGGTCCTGTGCGCGGGGACGGCTGCGGTCGGACTGCGGCGGGTGACCGAGAGGGTCGACGCGCGGGTGGCCGCCGCGGTGAGCGCCTCGAGCTCGCTCGGGGTCGTCGCCCTCGCCCTGGTCGTCGACCGCAGCAGCATCGCGCCGTTCCTCGGCTTCGACGCGACCGTCTGGCGGCTCACCGTCCTGCACTTCTGCGTCGCCGGTTTCGCGGCCTCGCTGCTCGTCGGTCTGACCCACGTCGCCGCTCCGGGACGCAAGACGTCCTTCGCCTGCTTGGCGGCCCCCACCGGCACAGCCCTGGTGGCCGCCGGTCACTTCCTCGGACCGTGGCTCGAGCTGACCGGCGCGCTGTCGCTGACGGCCGGGCTGCTCGCCTGCTCGTGGGCGGTGCTCCACCTGGTCCGCTTCGACGACAGCGGCGGTCAGCTGCTCGCCGTCGCCGCGGCCGTCACCCCGCTGACCATGCTGCTCGCGGTGTCGTGGGCGCTCGGCGACGCGACCGACCTGCCGCACCTGACCCTCACCCAGACCGCCGCCACGCACGGTGTCGGCAACGCCCTCGGCGTCGGCCTCGCCGGCGTCCTCGGCTGGACCACCGTCACCAAGGAGCAGCTGTGAGCGAGCACGTCATCCTCCCTTTTCGGCCCGTCGAGGGCTGGCGTCGTGCCAGCACCGCGCGCAGGGCCCTCGCCGTGTCCGCGCTCCCGCTCGTGCTGCTGTGGGCCGTCCTGCTCGCGGCAGCACCTGGACGAGGCGACGTCGTCACGGCGGTGACCGGCGTGACCGTTGGCCCAGTCGCGTTCTGGTGCCTGGCGCGGGTGCTGCGCCCGCACGAGGGCGACGGACTCGAGCGACAGCTCCGGCACGCCCTCGCGGCAGCGTCGACGTGCCTCGGCACCGCGGTCATCGTCGGCATCGCCGTCGACACCAAGGACGGCGACTTCCTCGGGCTGTTCGTGGTCGCAGCGACCCTCGGCTTCTGCATCACAGTTCCGTGGGGGGTGGCCGCGGTCGTCGTGCGGGCAGTCCGCACCCCTGTGCCCGCGGCGCGGTACTCGACACCCGCGGGGGGAACCACAGTGCTACCAGCAGTCGGCCGACTATGACGACACGGTCACGCTCAGCCTCGCGCGGCGTGACGATCGGTCTGTGGCTGTGGGTAGTCGCTCTCGTCGGCCAGTTCCTACTCGCCGCGGCTCAGCTCGACGGCTGGACCTCCACCGACGGGTGGATCGCCTTCGCCTACCTGCTCGCAGTTCCACCTCTGTTCGCCGTGCTGCTCCTCGTCCCCGTTGCACGCAAGCACTGGCCGATCACACGCCGCCGCGCTGCGTGGGTCGGAGCCCTGTGGATGGCACTCACGCCCCTAGCGCTCCTGTTCGCCATGTTGGGTGCGGTGGTGCTCCTCGCGGCGCCGTGCGCAGGCCTGACCAGCCTCGCGGGTGCGGCTCCGGGACTTCGTCAGCGGATGTGACCGTCGCCGGTGACGACGTAGGTCGTGCTGGTCAGCTCGGGCAGGCCCATCGGGCCACGGGCGTGGAGCTTCTGGGTGGAGATGCCGATCTCGGCGCCGAAGCCGAACTCCCCGCCGTCGGTGAAGCGGGTCGAGGCGTTGACCATCACGGCGGCACTGTCGAGCGAGCGCACGAAGCGGCGAGCCTCGTCGACGTCACGGGTGACGATCGCCTCGGTGTGGCCGCTCCCCCAGCGGCGGATGTGGGCGACCGCATCGTCGAGGGAGTCGACGACACCGACAGCGAGGTCGAGGGAGAGGTACTCCGCGGCCCAGTCCTCGTCGGTGGCCGGCACCGCGTCGGCGTCGAACGTCGCAGCGCGCGCGTCGCAGTGGAGCACGACGCCCTCAGCCTTGAGCGCGGTGACGGCCCGCGGCAGGAAGGCGTCGGCGACGGAGGAGTGCACGAGCAGGGTCTCCGCGGCGTTGCAGACCGAGGGCCGCGAGGCCTTGGCGTTGACGATGATGGCGACGGCCTTGTCGAGGTCGGCGGTCGCGTCGACGTAGACGGTGCAGTTGCCGACGCCGGTCTCGATCACGGGCACCTGCGACTCGCTGACGACCGCCTCGATGAGGCCGGCCCCTCCGCGCGGGATGAGGACGTCGACGAGCCCCCGGGCCTGCATGAGCTCCTTGACCGAGTCGCGGTCGACGCCCGGCACCAGCTGCACGCTGTGCTCCGGCAACCCTGCCGCGGTCGCCGCCGCGGCGAGCACGTCGACGAGCACGGTGTTGCTGCGGTAAGCCGACGCGGAGCCCCTCAGGAGGACCGCGTTGCCGCTCTTCACGCACAGACCCGCGGCGTCGGCGGTGACGTTGGGTCGCGCCTCGTAGACGATGCCGACGACCCCGAGCGGCACCCGCACCTGCCGCAGCTCGAGGCCGTTGGGCAGCGACGACCCGCGCACGACCTCCCCCACCGGGTCGGGCAGCGTCGCGACGTGCCGCAGCCCGTCGGCCATGGCGGCCACGCGCGCGGGGGTGAGGGCGAGGCGGTCCAGGAGCGACTCCGTCGTACCCGCCTCTCGCCCTGCTGCGACGTCCTCGGCGTTGGCGGCCAGGATGCGGTCGGACTCCGCGAGCAGCGCGTCGGCCATCGCGAGCAGCGCCGCGTCCTTCGCCTGGCGGGTGAGCGGCGCGAGACCGGCCGCAGCCGTCCGCGCCCGTCGGCACGCGTCGAGGACCTGGCTCATGCCAGGGAGCCTACGACTCCCCCTCTACGTCCTACGGCGCCAGCGCGCAGGCGCAACGCCGACCGCAGGACGCAAGGACGAAAGGACGAAAGGACGAAAGGACGAAAGTCAGAGCACCACGAGGTCGTCGCGGTGGACCACCTCGCGCAGGCCGAGCTCGCGGGTCGAGCGGCCGAGCAGCGGGGGGAGCTCGGCGGCGTCGTAGCCGACCAGGCCGCGGGCGACGGCTGCGCCCGAGGGGTCCACCAGGTCGACGGGGTCGCCGGCGGCGAAGTCACCGTCGACCGCGGTGATGCCGGCGGGCAGCAGTGACAGGCGGCGGTCGACGACGGCCGCGACCGCCCCGGCGTCGAGCACCAGCCGGCCGCGCGGCGTCGAGGCGTGCGCGAGCCACAGCAGCCGTGCGGTCGTGCGCGCGCCGGTGGGCGCGAAGAAGGTGCCCCCGACCCCCTCGAGCGCGTCGGCGACCCGGTCGGCCGAGGAGAGCAGGACGGGAACGCCGGCTCCGGTCGCGACGCGGGCCGCATCGACCTTGCTGGCCATCCCGCCGGTGCCGAGGCCCGAGCCCGAGCCGCCGATGTCGAGGCCCTCGAGGTCGGCAGGACCCCGGACCTCCTCGACGAGCCGCGCGCCCGCACGGCGGGGGTCGCCGTCGTAGAGGCCGTCGACGTCGGAGAGCAGCACCAGCGCGTCGGCGCGCACGAGGTGGGCGACAAGGGCGGCGAGGCGGTCGTTGTCACCGAAGCGGATCTCGTCGGTCGCGACCGCGTCGTTCTCGTTGACGACCGGCACCACGCCGAGTGCCAGCAGCCGGTCCAGCGTCGTCTGGGCGTTGCGGTAGTGGGAGCGCCGCACGACGTCGTCGGCAGTGAGCAGCACCTGACCGACGGTGCGGCCGTGGCGGGCGAAGGCCAGCGAGTAGGCGTGGACCAGCTCGGCCTGGCCGACCGAGGCAGCCGCCTGCTGGGTCGCGAGGTCGCGTGGCCGGCGGGCCAGCCCCAGCGGGGCGAGCCCGGCCGCGATGGCGCCGGAGGAGACGAGCACGAGGCCCGGCCGGCCGGCGACGGCGTCGACGAGGGCGTCGAGGCGGGTGGTGTCGAGCCCGCCCGCGGCGGTGGTCAGCGACGACGAGCCGACCTTGACGACGATGCGCTGGGCGCGCGCCACCGCCTCCCGGGTCACTCCGTGTCCTCCGCGGCGAGGTCAGGGGTGACGTCGAGCCCCAGTCGCTCGGCGCGGCGCAGGTCCTTGGCGTAGCGGCGGTCGGAGGCGCGGACCCGGCTGTTGTCGTCGAGGCGGATGTCGGCGCCCTGGGTCGTCGACACGAAGTCCTCGGCGAGCGTGGGGTGCCAGCCGAAGGACACCTCGCCGATCGTCACCTCGACCCCGGGCTCCGCACCGAGGTCGGCCAGCGCCTTCTCCACCCCGAGGCGGTTGAGCCGGTCGGCGAGGTAGCCGACGGCCTCGTCGTTGTTGAAGTCGGTCTGCTGGACCCAGCGCTCCGGCTTGTCGCCGCGCACCAGGAAGCCGCCCTCGACGTCGGGCTCGACGGTGAAGCCGAGGTCGTCGACCGCGGTCGGGCGCAGCACGATGCGGGTCGACTCCTCGACCGGGGTGGCCTTGCGGTCGGCGTCGACCATCGCGGCCAGCGCGAAGAGCAGCTCGCGCACGCCCTCGCGCGAGACCGCGCTGATGGGGAAGACCTGCAGTCCGCGGGCCTCGAGGTCGGCGGTGACGATGTCGGCCAGGTCGCGGGCCTCTGGCACGTCGACCTTGTTGAGGACCACCAGGCGCGGCCGGTCGGACAGCTGGGTCTTGTACTGCTCGAGCTCGCTCTCGATGACATCGAGGTCGGTGAGCGGGTCGCGACCCGGCTCGAAGGTCGCGCAGTCCAGCACGTGCACCAGCACCGAGCAGCGCTCGACGTGGCGCAGGAACTCAAGGCCCAGGCCCTTGCCCTGCGACGCCCCCGGGATGAGGCCCGGGACGTCGGCGACGGTGAAGGTCACGCCACCGGCCTCGACGACGCCGAGGTTGGGCACCAGCGTTGTGAAGGGGTAGTCGGCGATCTTCGGGCGGGCCGCGCTGATCGCGGCGATGAGCGAGGACTTGCCCGCGCTCGGGAAGCCGACCAGCGCGACGTCGGCGACGCTCTTGAGCTCGAGCACGACGTCGAGGACCTTGCCGGGCTCGCCGAGCAGTGCGAAGCCGGGAGCCTTGCGCTTGGGGTTGGCGAGCTGGGCGTTGCCGAGGCCGCCGCGCCCGCCCGCCGCGACGACGTACCTCGTGCCCTCCCCGACCAGGTCGGCGAGCTGGTTGCCGTCGGCGTCGAAGACGACGGTGCCGTTGGGGACGGGCAGCTCCAGCGTCGTGCCGTAGGCGCCGTCGCGGTTGCCGCCCTGGCCGGGCTTGCCGCTCGTGGCCTTCTGGTGCGGGTGGAAGTGGTAGTCCAGCAGCGTGGTCGTGTTGTGCTCGACGACGAGGATCACGTCGCCGCCGTCACCGCCGTTGCCGCCGTCGGGGCCGCCGAGGGGCTTGAACTTCTCGCGGTGGATGGACGCGCAGCCGTGGCCACCGTCGCCGGCGGCGACGTGCAGCACGACGCGGTCGACGAAGCTGGTCATGGTGTCCTTTCAAAGACGAAAGGCGGGCCAGGAAGTCCCGGCCCGCCCTTCGTGACGCTGTGCGGTCGGCTAGCCGACCGGGACGATGTTGACGGTCTTGCGGTCGCGCTTGCGGCCGAACTTCACCGCACCCGCCTCGAGGGCGAACAGCGTGTCGTCGCCGCCACGGCCCACACCGTCACCGGGGTGGAAGTGGGTGCCGCGCTGGCGGACGAGGATCTCGCCGGCCTTGACGACCTGGCCGCCGAAGCGCTTCACGCCGAGGTACTGCGCGTTGGAGTCGCGACCGTTGCGGGAGCTGGATGCGCCCTTCTTGTGAGCCATGTCGTCAGCCCTTCGTGTCGATGGCGGTCACGCGCACCTGGGTGAGCTGCTGGCGGTGACCCATGCGCTTCTTGTAACCGGTCTTGTTCTTGTACTTCATGATGCGGATCTTCGGACCCTTGGTCTGGGCGACGACCTCGGCGCTGACGGTCACGCCGGCGAGCGCACTGGCGTCGCTGGTCACCGTGCCCTCGTCGACGACGAGCAGCGCCGGCAGGGTGAGCGTGGTGCCGGCGTCGCCGACGACCTTCTCGACCTCGACGACGTCGCCGACAGCGACCTTGTACTGCTTGCCGCCGGTCTTGACGATGGCGTACACGGTGGGACTCCTCGACTTCAAGCACTGGTGTGGTTCATGCCGCGCAGCTCGCTTCAGCGGGCGCGCGGGAGTGGCGGCTCAAGAGCCGACCCGGAGAGGCTACCGGACGCAGCCGCCGCCGTCGAACGCCCCGACCCCGTGAGGGATGTGAGGAGTACGACGCGACGCGTCCGACGGCCGCAGGGCCGACCCTGGGGTCAGTCCTGCGTCATTCCTGGGTGGGCGGTCCGGCCGGCCGGCTGGTGGCCCGTCGGCGACGCGGTCGCGCCTCGGGGGCCGGGTCGGCAGCCGGCTCGGGGTCGGGCTCGGGGTCGGGGTCGGGCTCGGGCTCGGGCTCGGGGGCGGGCTCGACCTCGGGCTCGTTCTGGACAGCGTCGCCGACGGCGAGCTCGGCGTCGGCCAGCTCCTCCACCGGGGTGACATCCGCGGGGTCGGGCGTGAGCTCGGGCGAGGACTCGGACGAGGACTCGGGCGTCGGGTCCGGGGTGCCGGCCTCGATCTCCTTGAGCTCGTCGGCGGGGTCGACGGCGGGTGCGGGCGGGGTCGAGGACCCGGCTCCGCGACCGCCACGGCGGCGCCGCTTGGGCCCGGTGCTCTCCTCGCCGGTCTCACCGGTCGCGTCGTCGGCCGGCGCGTCACCGGTCGACGCGGGCGTGGCGCTGCGGACGGGTGCCCCGGGCTTGGGGCCCCGCTCGCGGTCCTTCTGGCTGTCACGCTGGTCACGGCGGCGCTGCTCGGCGCTGGGCCGGTCGTCGAACCGCTCGGTGCTCTCCTTGCGGTCGATCGGCTCGGCGTGGGTGAGGTAGCCGCGCCCGTTGCAGTGCTCGCAGGTCTCCGAGAACGACTCGAGCAGACCCTGCCCGACCCGCTTGCGGGTCATCTGGACCAGGCCGAGCGAGGTGACCTCGGCGACCTGGTGCTTGGTGCGGTCACGACCGAGGCACTCGACGAGGCGGCGCACGACGAGGTCGCGGTTGCTCTCGAGGACCATGTCGATGAAGTCGATGACGATGATGCCGCCGAGGTCGCGCAGGCGGAGCTGACGGGCGACCTCCTCCGCGGCCTCGAGGTTGTTGCGGGTGACGGTCTCCTCGAGGTTGCCGCCCTTCCCGACGTACTTGCCGGTGTTGACGTCGATGACGACCATCGCCTCGGTGCGGTCGATGACCAGCGAGCCGCCGGAGGGCAGCCACACCTTGCGCTCGAGGCCCTTGGCGATCTGCTCGTCGACGCGGTGCGCGGCGAAGACATCGCGGGTGTCCTCCCAGCGCGACAGCCGCGGCGTGAGGTCGGGTGCGACGAACTCGACGTAGTCGCGGATGGTCTCCCACTCGCTCTCGCCCTGGACGACGAGCGAGGTGAAGTCCTCGTTGAAGACGTCGCGGACGACCTTGATGACGAGGTCGGGCTCGGCGTGGAGCAGCGTCGGGGCGCCGCCCTGCGTGGACTTGGTCTTGATGACCTCCCACTGCGCCTGCAGGCGGCGGACGTCGCGCTCGATCTCCTCCTCGCCGACGCCCTCGGCGGCGGTGCGGATGATGACGCCGGCGTCGTCCGGGACGATCTTCTTCAAGATCGACTTGAGGCGGGTGCGCTCGTTCTCCGGCAGCTTGCGGCTGATGCCCGTCATGGAGCCCTCGGGCACGTAGACGAGGTAGCGGCCGGGCAGCGAGATCTGGCTGGTGAGCCGGGCGCCCTTGTGGCCGAGCGGGTCCTTGGTGACCTGGACCAGGACCTCCTGGCCGGAGCTCAGGACCGACTCGATCTTGCGCGCCTGGTTGCCGCCACCGGCCCCGAGCAGGTCGTAGTTGACCTCGCCGGCGTAGAGCACCGCGTTGCGGCCCTTGCCGATGTCGATGAACGCGGCCTCCATGGAGGGCAGGACGTTCTGCACCCGGCCGAGGTAGACGTTGCCGGCGAAGGACTGCGCGGAGGCCTTCGTGACGTAGTGCTCGACGAGGATCCCGTCCTCGAGCACCGCGATCTGGGTGCGGTCGCCCTTCTGGCGCACCAGCATCTGGCGGTCGACGGCCTCGCGGCGGGCCAGGAACTCGGCCTCGGTGAGGATCGGCGGGCGGCGGCGACCGGAGTCGCGTCCCTCCTGCCGACGGGCGCGCTTGGCGGCCATGCGGGTCGAGCCGCTGATGCCGCGCACGCCGTCCTCGTCGGCGGCGCTGGCGCCACGGACGCGCTGCTGGCGGGCCTGCGGCTCACGCACGTGCACGACGGTGCCGGGCGGGTCGTCGGTGCCGAGGTCGGCTCCTCCCCCGGATCCGCTGCGGCGACGACGCCGACGACGGCGCGCCGTGCCGGCCGCGCCGCCCTCACCTCCGTCGTCCTCGGACTCGTCGTCGGTGCCGTCGGCACCCTCGCTGTCGTCGGACTCGTCGGTGCTGCCAGTGCCGCTGGTGCCGGACGCGGGACGGGTGGCGGGGCGGCGGGTCCTGGCGGTGGCGGGCGCCGCGTCGGCGTCCTCGCCGTCGGTGTCCTCGCCGTCAGCGTCCTCACCCTCGGTGCCCTCGCCCTCGGGGCGGCGGCCACGGCCGCGACGGCCGCGACGACGGCGCGACCGCGGACGGTCACCGTCCTCGCCGGCCTCGTCGTCGTCACCGGCCTCGTCGGTCTCATCCGTGGCGGAGTCGGAGTCGACAGGGGAAGGAACCGCTGCGAGGAACGTCGCCGGGGCGATCGCGCCGGTGGTGCCGGCGCGACGACGGCGGCGCGGCGCGGCAGTGCCGTCCCCGTCGGCAGCGGGCTCAGCTGCGGCGGCGGACTCAGCAGCGTTCTCGGAGGCGGTCTCGGCAGCCGTCTCGTCGTCGGTCTCGGCGTCGTCCTCGGCCAGCTCGGTCGGGGTCTCCTCGACAACCGGCGGCTGGAAGGGGACGGCCACCGAAGCGCGGCGGCGGGTGCGCGGCTTGAGCGCCCCATCGGTCACCTCGACGACGTCGCTCGCGTCGGCGGCGTCGGCGGAGTCGCTCGTTGCGGCGGTCGCAGTGTTGTCGGTCGACTCGGTCGACTCGGCGCTCTTGGCCGCGACCTTCTTGGCGGGCGCCTTCTTGGCGGTCCGCTTCGCGGGGGCCTTCTTCGCAGGTGCCGCCTCGGCCGCGCCGTCGGCGGGGTCACCCGCGCCGGGCGGGTCGGTGGTCGCGTCGGCGGCGGAGGCGGGCCCGGCGGTCGGGTCGGCCGTGGGGGCTGCGGTCGCCTTCGTGGCGCGTCGCCGCGGGGCCTTCACCGGAGCGGCGGGCGCAGTCGCCGCACCGTCCGTGCTGTCCGAGCCGTCGGTGGTGGGGGTGTCGTTGTCGAGCAAGGCTGGTGCTCCGGTCCGGTCCCCGCGCTGACGCATCGCGGTGACCCGGGGGGTTCGACCCGTCTCGGCCGGGTCGGCCGGGGCGGGAGAAGTCTGGTGGGGTGCTCCCGGGCTCCGAAGGGCTCAGGGGCCGCCGACGGTCTGTTCCCGGTCGGCGTCCTGTCGCGTTGCCCCGGCGGGATCATGTCCGCGATCGGGTGCGAGCGGGTCGCCGACCTCGCCGTCCGCGCTCAGTGGGCCCTGTGCCTGCCGGGTGGCCTCGGGAGGCACCGGCGGCACGAGGTCTGCCACCGCACGCAGTGCGGAGAGGACGTCGTCGGGTCGAACAGCAGGCGTCACGTGCCGTACAACCAGGAGAAGTGTCGCACACCCGTCCCCCGGATCGGTCGCGACGAGCCGTACGACGGGCCCGCGCGCGTCGAAGCGGCGTACGCCGTCCTTGGTCAGCCGCTCGACGGGGACCTCCGCCGCGGCGACGAAGGCCGCGACCGCGGACTCCACGTCGGCGAGCGCGAGGCCGGGCAGGCGGATCGCCCAGCGGGAGGCCTCGACGCGGTCCGGGAGGCTGGTGCCGACGGGAGCCTCGACCGCCTCGAGCACGTCGAGGCCGACGGGCAGGCTCTCGTCGAGGGCACGCCGCAGCGCCTCGGGGTCGACGATGCGGGCCAGACCGATCTCGACGTACTCCGCTTCCGAGGCCACCCCGGTCGGGGCTGCACCGACCCAGCTGACCTTGGGGTGGGGGCTGAAGCCGGAGCTGTAGGCCATGGGGACGTCGGCGCGGCGCAGGGCGCGCTCGAAGGCGCGCGCAATGTCGCGGTGGCTCGTGAAGCGGAGGCGGCCGCGCTTGGCGTAGCGCAGGCGCAGGCGCTGGACCGGCGCGGGCTGCGGCAGGCCGGGGGGCTTCTTCGCCACGCCGCTAGACGACCGAGAGCGGGAGAAGGGTGCGGCCGGTCGGGCCGATCTGGATCTCGGTGCCCATCTGCGGGCAGACGCCGCAGTCGAAGCACGGGATCCAGCGGCAGTCGTCGAGCTCGGTCTCGTCGAGCGCGTCCTGCCAGTCGGCCCAGAGCCACTCCTTGTCGAGGCCGCTGTCGAGGTGGTCCCAGGGCAGGACCTCGTGCTCGCCGCGCTCGCGGGTGGTGTACCAGTCGACGTCCACACCGGTGCCGGCCAGCGCGGTCTCGGCGGCCGCCATCCAGCGGTCGTAGGAGAAGTGCTCGCTCCAGCCGTCGAAGCGGCCGCCCTGGCGCCAGACCTCCTCGATGACCGCACCGACCCGGCGGTCGCCGCGGCTGAGCAGGCCCTCGACGGTGCCGGGCTTGCCGTCGTGGTAGCGGTAGCCGATGGCCTTGGCGGTGCTCTTGTCCTCGCGGATCGCGTCGCGCAGCAGCTTGAGGCGGCGGTCGGTCTCCTCGTGGCCGAGCTGGCTCGCCCACTGGAACGGCGTGTGCGGCTTGGGCACGAAGCCGCCGATGCTCACCGTGCACCGGACCTCGCGCGTGCCGGTCGCCTGCCGGCCGGCCTGGATGACCGCGCGGGCCATCTCGGCGATCTCGAGGACGTCCTCGTCGGTCTCGGTGGGCAGGCCCGCCATGAAGTAGAGCTTCACCTGGCGCCACCCGGCGGAGTACGCCGCGGTGACGGTGTCGACGAGGTCCTGCTTGCTGACGGTCTTGTTGATGACCTTGCGCAGCCGCTCGCTGCCGCCTTCGGGGGCGAAGGTGAGGCCGGAGCGGCGACCGTTGCGGGAGAGCTCCTGGGCGAGGTCGATGTTGAAGGCGTCGACGCGGGTGCTGGGCAGGGACAGGCTCGTCTGGGTGCCCTCGTAGCGGTCGGCGAGGCCCTTGGAGATCTCGGCGATCTCGGAGTGGTCGGCGCTGGAGAGGCTGAGCAGCCCGACCTCTTCGTAGCCGGTCGCCTCGAGTCCGGCCTTGACCATCTCGCCGATGCCGGTGATGGAGCGCTCGCGGACCGGGCGGGTGATCATGCCGGCCTGGCAGAAGCGGCAGCCGCGGGTGCAGCCGCGGAAGATCTCGACGCTCATCCGCTCGTGGACGGTCTCCGCGAGCGGGACGAGCGGCTGCTTGGGGTAGGGCCACTCGTCGAGGTCCATGACGGTGCGCTTGGCCACCCGCCACGGCACGTCGGGGTGGTTGGGGGCGACCCGGGCGATGGTGCCGTCGGGCAGGTAGTCAGTGTCGTAGAAGCGCGGGACGTAGACGCCACCGGACTTCGCGAGCTCGAGCAGCGCCTGCTCGCGGGTGAGGCCCTCGGCCTTGGCGCGCCGGATCGTGTCGGTCATCTCCAGCACGGCCTGCTCGCCGTCGCCGAGCACCGCGGCGTCGATGAAGGCCGCGATCGGCTCGGGGTTGAAGGCCGCGTGGCCGCCCGCGAGCACGATCGGGTGGGTCTCGTCGCGGTCCGTCGCGTGCAGCGGGATGCCCGCGAGGTCGAGCGCCTCGAGCATGTTGGTGTAGCCGAGCTCGGTGGCGAAGCTGATGCCGAGCACGTCGAAGTCCTTGACGGCGCGGTGCCCGTCGACGGTGAACTGCGGGACGCCCGCCTCGCGCATCAGCGCCGCGAGGTCCGGCCAGACGCTGTAGGTGCGCTCGGCGAGGACGTCGGGCTGCTCGTTGAGCACCTCGTAGAGGATCATGACGCCCTGGTTGGGCAGCCCGACCTCGTAGGCGTCGGGGTACATCAGGCACCAGCGGACGGTGGTGTCCTCCCAGGGCTTGACCGTGCTGTTGAGCTCACCGCCGACGTACTGGATCGGCTTCTGGACGCGCGGGAGCAGCGGCTCGAGCAGGGGGAACACAGACTCGCCAGGCATGCGGACCAGGGTACGGCGTACACCCCCCGCCCGCCGCCCGGAAGATCATCAGCACCCTCTCCCCGGGAGCCCGCCTACCCCCGCAAGATCGACAGGTGGTCTGCACGGAACACGCCGGCGAGTCTCGTGCAGACCACCTGTGGATCTTCGGACCCTGTCCACAGATCAGTCGGTGGGCCTTGTCGCGCGCGCCGGCCCTCCAGACGGTGGTCGCATGACGTCACTGTCCGAACTGGGCCACACCTCGCTGGGTGTGTGGACCCGATCCCACGCGATCCCGCTCCTCAGCCGGGGTCGGGTGGACCGCCTCGTCGCGCAGGGCACGTGGCAGAGCCCGTGGCCGGGTGTCCTCGCGGACGGCGGAACGGACCTCGACCCGGACCAACGCGCCCTAGCCGCCGTCCTCGCCAGCGGTGGCACGGTCGACGTCGACCAGGAGCAGGACGACCAGGAGTACGACGACGCAAGCCTTCCGGAGACTGGCGCTGCCGGTGCGCCCCGTCCGGTCCGCGTGGTGGTCTGCCTGCGGACAGCCGCCCGTGTGCACCGCCTGCCGCTCATCGACGACGACGACCCGGCGACGGGCGCCGACGAGCACCGCCTGGACCACGTGCACGTCCCGTCGCACCTGCGCGACCTGGTCGTCGCGGCTCCACCTGACACCGGACGCCTGGTCGGCAACCGCTTCGTCCCCGCTCCCCCTCGCGAGCTGCATCGGCACCAGCTCGCGCTGTATGCGGATGAGGTCGAGCGGACGGCCTGGGGTCTGTGGGTCACGACGAGGGCGCGGACCCTCTACGACTGCGCGGGCGTCCTCACCCACGAGGCCCTCGTCTGCGCGATCGATGCGGCGCTCCACAGGCATCTCGTCACGTCGTCGGCGCTCGTGGCCATGGCGGAGCGACACCACGGGGAGCAGGGGGCGCCGGCGTTCCGCGCAGCGCTTGACGTGGCGGACGGTCGCGCCGAGTCAGTGGCCGAGACGCTGGCGAGGCTCGTCCTGCAGCCCGCGCTGCCCGGGCTGGAGCCGCAGGTGAAGATCTACGACGACCGCGGCGACATCCTGGCCCGTGTCGACCTCGGCGACCGGGCAGCGAAGCTCGCCGTGGAGACCGACGGCAAGCGGGCGCATGCCGGGGAGCGCATGGTCGCCAAGGACAACCGCCGCGACTGCGGGACCCGTGGCCAGGGCTGGTGGACCGAGCGCGCGACGTGGTGGGACTGCCGGCGCGGTCAGGCTGCGCTGCGACAGCGGGTCGTCGGCGAGCACCGTCGCCTCATGGCCCGCACCGCCCGTCCATGATCGACAGGCGCTCTGCACGCGAATCACCGGCGTGTCCCGTGCAGATCCCCTGTTGATCACCGGGGCGGGCGGGGGGCGGGGGGCGGGGGGCGGGTCAGAGGTCGCGGGAGCGCATGTGGACGTTCTGCAGGAGCCCGACGGCCATGAGGTTGGCGAACATCGCCGACCCGCCGTAGGACACGAACGGCAGCGGGAGCCCCGTCACCGGCATGATCCCGAGCGTCATCCCGATGTTGACGAAGCTCTGGAAGGCGAACCACGACACCACCCCGGCCGCCACCAGCCGGCCGAACGGGTCGGTGGTGAGCCGCGCGATCCGCAGGCCCCGCCACAGCACGATGCCGAGCACCAGCACGATCGCGCCGGCGCCGACCAGCCCGAGCTCCTCGCCGGCGACGGTGAAGACGAAGTCGGTCTGCTGCTCGGGGATGAAGCGCCCGTTGGTCTGGGTGCCCTTGAACAGCCCCGTTCCGAACAGCCCGCCCGCGCCGATCGCGGTGACCGCCTGGTTGACGTTGTAGCCGGCGCCGCGCGGGTCGGCCGACGGGTCGGCGAAGGCCCGGAACCGGTCGAGCTGGTAGTCCTCGAGGACCCCGAGCTGCACCGCGGCGAAGCAGACGAACACGCCGGCCAGCAGCAGACCGACGATCCAGCGGGCGGGCGCGTTGGCCACTGCCAGCACGCCGAGGATGACGAAGACGAGCACCAGCGTCGTACCCAGATCGGGCTGCAGCATGATCAGCCCCATCGGGATCGCCGCGAGCGCGAGCAGCAGCACGACGTCGAGGTCGCGCGGGGCGTCCTCGCCGTCGCGCTTCTCCCCGAGCAGCGTCGCCATCCCGACCACGAGCGCGACCTTGGCGAACTCCGACGGCTGCACCTGGAAGCCGGCCGGCAGCACGATCCACGAGTGCGCGCCATTGATCGTGGAGCCGAGCGGCGACAGCACGGCGACGAGCCCGAGGCACGACGCGCCGTAGACGATCGGCGCGTAGGCGCGCAGCGCGCGGTAGTCGACCAGCGCCGCGGCTGACCCGAGCATCAGCCCGATCACGGCGTTGATGACGTGCTTCTTGAGGAAGGTCTGCGGGTCGAGCCCGGCGTTGACCATCCGCTGCTCGGTCGCGGACCACACCAGCAGCGCGCCCACACCGATCAGCGAGGCGACCGAGATCATCAGCCACCAGTCGAGGTTGCGCAGCGGCGACTCGCGGTCCATCGCGCGCTCGCGCAGCGACGCCGACCGCGGCCGCAGCGCCATCGGCGAGACCCGTGGCGTGGTCCAGTCGGTCACTCGAGCCTCCGACCGGAGACCCGGGGCGTACGACGGGGAGCCGTCGACGCGGGCGTCGCCGTGGGCGGGCCACCGAGTGCCTGCACCGGCTCGGCCGACGGTTCGGGCGCGGACTGCTCCTTGGGGACGGGCTGCGGCTTGACGTAGGGGGCGGTCACGGTGGGGGCCGGGCCGGGGACCTTCACGCCGGGGCCGGCGATCTGCCCGTCGGGCCGGACCCGCGGCAGCGCGGCGGGGAGCTTGCCGCCCGGCAGCGCCGCCTTGCGGCCGTCGGCGCCGTAGATGCCCTTGTAGACGTCGGCGACCATGCGCCCGGAGATCGAGCCACCGGTGCCGCCCTGGCTCACCATGCCGACGACGACGAGCTCCGGGTCCGACACCGGTGCGAAGGAGGCGAACCACGAGGTGTCCTGCTTGTTGGCGACCTCGGCGGTGCCGGTCTTGCCACCGACGCGGACCGGGAAGCCGGCGAAGGCCGACGACGCGGTGCCGCCCGGCTGGGTGACGCCACCGAGCGACTCGCGCATGAAGTCGAGGACCTGCGCCGAGACGGGGACCTTGCCGCGCGGCGTCGTGACGACCGGGGTGACGCGGGTGCCGTCGGCGGACAGCAGCGCGCGGGCGACGCTCGGGGTCACCAGGGTGCCGCCGTTCGCGACCGCCGCGTAGACCGTGGCGAGCTGCAGAGGGGAGACCAGCGCGTCGCCCTGACCGATGGAGAAGTTGGCGGTGTCGCCACCGCGCAGGACGAAGCCCTCGAGGCACTGCTCGGTGACGAGCTGCTTGAGCGGGTCGCCGTCCTTGCGCCGCTTCATCCCCGCGCAGTAGTCGTCCTTCGTGTCCTCCCAGAAGGCCCGCTTGTAGGCCCGGTCCGGGACCCGACCGCGACGCTCGCTGGGCAGGTCGACACCGGTGCGCTCGCCCAACCCGAAGGCCTTGGCCATCTTGTACATGTGGTCGCCGGGGTTGGCGACCGGCTTCAGCCCGCCGTCGCGCTGCCACTGCCGGAAGGCGAAGTTGTAGAAGATGGTGTCGCAGGACTTCACCAGCGCGGTGCGCAGATCGATCCGGCCCAGCCCGCGCCCCTCGAAGTTGCGCTTGTTGTTGAGCGGGGCGTAGGAGCCTGGGCAGTCGTAGGTACCGCCCAGCGAGTAGAAGCCGCTCTCCACCGCCGCCGCCGTCGAGATGACCTTGAAGGTGGAGGCGGGCGCGAACAGGCCCTGGACCGGACGGTTGATCAGCGGGATGCCGTTCTTCTCGTCGGTCAGCGCGGCGTACTCGCTCGTCGAGATCCCCCCGACGAACTGCGTCGGGTCGAACGACGGGTAGCTGGCCATGGCGACGAGCCGGCCGGTCTTGGCCTCCATCACGACGACGGCACCGGAGTCGGCGCGCAGCTTGCCGCACTTGATCGGCGCGGTGCCGGGCTGGCAGCGGGCGTCCTGCGTGCGCGCGAACTCGACCCACTTCCGCAGCGCGTCCTCGGAGACCTTCTGCACGTCGCGGTCGATCGACAGCACGAGCTGGTCACCGGCAGTGGGCTCGGTCGAGCCCTCCGTCTGCTCGCCCGTGACGTTGCCGTCCTTGTCGACGAGCAGCTGCTGCACACCGTCGACCCCGCGCAGCGCTGCGTCGTAGACCTGCTCCACGCCGGTGCGGCCGACCTCGGCGGTGGAGACCGCCTTGGCGTAGCCGGGCTGCGTGCGCTCGTCGTCGGAGATCGGGCCGAGGTAGCCGAGCAGGTGGGCGCCTGATGTGCCGCCGGGGTACTCCCGGACCGCCTGGAACTCCGCGGTCACCCCCCGGAAGTCCTCGCGGTGCTCGAGCACCATGAGGACCCGCTCGAGCTCGGCGCGCTTGTCGGTGCCGTAAGCCTTGACCGGGACCGGCTGGTAGGGAGAGCCGTTCCAGCAGGTCGGCGGGCGGTCGCCCTTGCCGCACGGCGCGATCTTCTTGGTGAGCTCGGCCGCGGGGATGCCGACGACGGTCGCGAGCCGGGCCAGCACCGCCTCGCCGTCGTCCTTCTCGAGGCGCATCAGCGAGCGGTTGACCGACACGACGAGGGCGGTGCGGTTGTCGACGAGGGTGCGGCCGCGGGCGTCGACGACGACGCCGCGGGGCGCGGGGGTGATGACCTCGCGGACGCGGTTGGAGTTGGCGGCCTGTGCGAAGGACTCGCCGCGGTAGACCTGGATGTACCAGAGGCGGCCGAGCAGCGTGGCGAGGATCGAGACGACGAGGACCTGCAGGACGAAGAGCCGGAGCCGGGAGCGATCGCTCACGCCGGGGTGCTCCTCAGGGGCAGGGGTCGGTCGGGATCAACGCCGGAGCGGGTCCACGTCGAGCCTGCGGACGAGGGCCCCGACGACGGGGACCACGAACGGCGTCAGGACCACATCGTACGGGACCGAGCTCGCCAGGCCGAGTGCTGTCGCGCCCCAGGTGATGCGGGTGTCGCCGAGCAGGACGCCCTCCGCGGCGAAGGCGAGCAGGGCCGTCATGCCGCCGAGCGCGACCGCCCCGAAGGGCAGCAGCGCGGAGCGGTCGGCGTCGTCGCGCAGCATCCCGGCGACGTAGCCGGCGAGGGCGTAGGCAAGTGCCAGCCGGCCGACCTCGTGGGTCGACAGCAGATCGCTGAGCAGCCCGGCGACGAAGCCTGTCGTCATGCCCGACAGCGGCCCCTCGGCGAGCGCGAAGGCGACGACGAGCACGAGCAGCAGGTCGGGCTCGACGCCCGGCAGCGGCAGCCGCGTGACGACGGTGGTCTGCAGGAGCAGGGCGGTGAGGACGGTGGCGGCGCCGAGCAGGAACCGGGTGGGCGTCACCGCGAGGGGGTGGCGCTCGGCGTGGCGCTCGGGGTGGCGGTCACCGAGGGTCGGGGCGGAGCGGGCGTCGGCACCGGCGACGGCGGGATCGGCAGCCGCGGCGTCGAGCGCGGCCCGTCGGTGACGATGCCGACGACGTCGAGCGCGCCGAGGTCGACGATCGGGTCGACGTCGGCGCTGCGGGCCAGCCCTCCCCCGCCGCCGGCCACCTTGGTGACCCGGCCGACCGGGATGCCGGGGACGGCCACGCTGGAGCCGGTGGTGAGCAGCAGGTCGCCCACCTCGACCTTGCCGTCGCGCTGCGGGATCTTCAGCGTCATCGCCTCGCCGCCGTCACCGTCGACGAAGCCGAAGGTGCTGCGCTTGTCGAGCACGACGCCCACGGTGAACAGCTCGTCGGTGACCAGCACGATCGTGCTGGTGAAGGGCCCGACCCGCTTGACCCGCCCGACCAGCCCCTGGCCGTTGACCACCGGCTGGTCGACCTTGACGCCGTCCTTGGAGCCCGCGTCGAGCGTCACGGTGCGCTCGAAGCCGAAGGCGCTGCCGAAGCCCGAGATGCGGGCCGGCACCACGGTGTAGGTGCCGTAGTCCTTGAGCTTCAGCAGGTCGTTCCACTGCTTCTCGAGACGGCGCAGGTCGTCGGTCTCGGCGAGCAGGGCCGTGAGCCGCTCGTTCTCCGCCTTGAGGGCCTCGTTGTCGCCGCGGTAGGTCCCGATGTTGGGCAGCCCACCCAGGGCGTCGCCTACCGACCGCGCTGCTCCCCCCACGGCGCGCTGCGCCGGCCCGAAGACCGCGTCGACGCCGCGGCGGACCGGCCCGAAGGCCGAGCCGCCACCGGCCCGGTAGTCGAGCGCGGTCAGCGTGAAGGCGGTGAGGACCAAGAGGACGAGCAGCAGCCGCAGCTGCCGGGACCCCCGCAAGAGCTAGTGGCGGGGCTCGGAGATGAGGACCTGCTGCAGGGCCTCGAACTCCTCGACGCACTTGCCGGAGCCGATGGCCACGGAGTGCAGCGGGTTGTCGGTGATGTGGACCGGCATGCCGGTCTCGTGCTTGAGGCGCTCGTCGAGGCCGCGCAGCAGCGCACCGCCACCGGTGAGGACGATCCCGCGGTCCATGACGTCACCGGAGAGCTCCGGCGGGCACTTGTCGAGGGTGTTCTTCACCGCGTCGACGATCGCGTTGACCGGCTCCTCGATCGCCTTGCGGATCTCCTCGGCGCTCACGACGATCGTCTTCGGCAGACCGGAGACGAGGTCGCGGCCGCGGATCTCGGCGTGCGGCTCGTCGGGCATCGGGAAGGCCGAGCCGATCGCCATCTTGATCTCCTCGGCGGTGCGCTCCCCGAGCATCAGGGAGTACTCCTTCTTCACGTAGGAGATGATCGCGGAGTCGAGCTCGTCGCCACCGGTGCGGATCGACTGGCTCGTGACGATGCCGCCGAGCGAGATGACCGCGACCTCGGTGGTGCCACCGCCGATGTCGACGACCATGTTGCCGGTCGGCTCGTGGACGGGCAGCCCGGCGCCGATCGCGGCCGCCATCGGCTCCTCGATGATGTAGACCTTGCGCGCCCCGGCCTGGTAGCCGGCGTCCTTCACCGCGCGCTGCTCGACACCGGTGATGCCCGAGGGCACGCAGATGACGATGCGCGGCTTGGCGAAGTGACGGCGCTTGTGCACCTTCTGGATGAAGTAGCGCAGCATCCGCTCGGTGGTGTCGAAGTCGGCGATGACACCGTCCTTGAGCGGGCGGATCGCCACGATGTTGCCGGGCGTGCGGCCGATCATCCGCTTCGCCTCGGTGCCAACGGCGAGGATGCCCTTCGTCTGCGTGTTGATGGCGACGACGCTGGGCTCGTTGAGGACGACGCCGCGGCCACGCACGTAGACGAGCGTGTTGGCGGTGCCGAGGTCGACGGCCATGTCGCGGCCGAGGAAGGACATGGAGGACGACGAGGACTTGCGGGCCATGAGGCTGGCGGGGCCTTCCATCAGGGAGCTTGGGAGCGCGTCCGGGAGCGGTCAGACCGGCGCGTAGTTGCCCCATCCTAGCCGCGAAACCGCCCACGACGAAGCGCCCGTCGACCTCCACCGGAGGTCCAGACCCACGGCCACGCGTACGACGCGCACCCCCGGCCCGCGTGGGAAGGGCCGGGAGGTGGCGCGCGTCACGTCACAGGGACGGGAAGAAGATCCCGATCTCGCGGGCGGCCGACTCGGGCGAGTCCGAGCCGTGGACGAGGTTCTGCCCGATCTCGAGGGCGAAGTCGCCGCGGATCGAGCCGGGGGTCGCCTCGACCGGGTTGGTGACGCCCATCAGGCGACGGGTGCCGGCGACGGCGTGCGGGCCCTCGACGACGAGCGCGACGAGCGGGCCGCCGGTGATGAAGTCGACGAGCTCGCCGAAGAACGGGCGCTCGCTGTGCTCGCCGTAGTGCTCCTCGGCGACCTCGCGGGGCAGCGTGCGCAGCTCCATCGCGACGAGCGTGAGGCCCTTGCGCTCGAGGCGGCTGATGATCTCGCCGGCGAGGCCGCGGCGGACGCCGTCGGGCTTGACGAGGACGAGGGTGCGCTCGGTGGCCACAGGTGATTCCTTCGTAGACGTGTCGGGGGTGCGGGTGCGGCACGCAACCTACCGGGCATCGGTGGTGTTCTTGTCGCCGTGCACCCGACCCCGGACCCCGACCTCGAGTTCCCGCGACTCGTGCGCGCGCACACCGACGCGGTGTGGACGACCGCGCTGCGGCTGACCGGCTCGCGCGTCGACGCCCAGGACCTCGTCCAGGAGGTCTTCGCGGCGGCCTGGAAGGCGATGTCGGGCTGGGACGCCGAGCGGTGGGCGGCGCTGCAGCCGCGGCCCTGGCTCGTGACGATCTGCCTCAACACCTGGCGCAACTCCCTGCGCACCGCCTCGCGTCGGCCGGTGACGGTGCACGCGCCGGTCGAGACCGGCGTCGCGGGTCACGAGGAGGCGGTCGTCGGGGACCGGGCCCTCGCGGACCTCGTCGCGGCCCTGCCCGAGGCCTACCGCGCGCCCGTCGTGCTGCGCCACGTGGTCGGCCTGCCCTACACCGAGGTCGCCACCGCCCTCGACCTGCCCGTCGGCACCGTCAAGGCCCAGGTGTCGCGCGGCCTCGCCCTGCTCCGGAAGGACCCGGTCACATGGACCTGACCTCGCTGCGCTCCCCCGCCCCGCCCGGCCTCGCCGACCGGGTCCTCGACCGGACCGGTCCGGCCGACGACTGGGCGGTCGTCGCCGGCCCGGCCGGCCCGCTCACGGTCGCCTGGTCGGCGTACGGCGTGTCGCTCGTCCTCCCGGGCGAGGACGACGCGGCGCTGCGCGCGGCCGTCAGGGGACGGCTCGACCGCGGGCTGCGCCGCCCCTCCATGCCCCCAGCCGACCTGCTGCCCGCGCTCGCCAGCGGCTCGTCACGCGGGATCGATGTCGACCTGCGCGGACGGTCGGCGTTCGAGGTCGACGTGCTCGGCGCGGCCCGGGAGATCCCGGTCGGCGAGGTGCGGTCCTACGCCTGGGTGGCCGCGGCGATCGGGCGACCGGCGGCGGTGCGGGCCGTCGGCTCGGCGCTCGGCCGCAACCCGGTGCCGGTGCTGGTGCCCTGCCACCGCGTGGTCCGCTCCGACGGCGGCGTCGGCGACTACGTCTTCGGCAGCGCCTACAAGCAGGCGCTGCTTGCGGCCGAGCGGGCTCAGACCGGCTGACGCTGGGGCGGCGCGCCGAGCAGGGCGTGGCCGTGACCGGGCCAGCTGTCGAGCCAGGTCTCCAGGTCGTCGGCGGTGAGCGGGCGCGACAGCAGGTAGCCCTGCGCGACGTCGCAGCCCAGCGCCTGCAGGCCGGCATAGGCGACCGCGTCCTCGACGCCCTCGGCCACCACCGTGAGGCCGAGGTCGTGGGCGAGGTGCACGGTCGAGCGGACGATCGCGGCGTCGTCGCCGTCACCGGCCATGCCCATGACGAAGGCCCGGTCGATCTTCACCTCGTGGACGGGCAGCCGCTTGAGGTAGGCCAGCGAGCTGTAGCCGGTCCCGAAGTCGTCGATCGACAGGCCGACACCCAGCGCAGCGAGCCGCTCGAGCACCTCGACGCTGACGGCCGGGTCGCTCATGACGGTGCCCTCGGTGAGCTCGAGCACCAGCCGGTCGGGGGCGACGCCGTGCCGCTCGAGCAGCAGCGGGACGGCGCTGAGCAGCGAGCCGTCGGCGAGCCCGCGCGGGCTGATGTTGACGGCCACGGTCAGGTCGCGGCCGGCGCGGGCCCACGACGCGGCCCGCTCCAGCGCGGTGTCGAGGACGAGCGTGGTCAGCGCACCGACGAGCCCGGACTGCTCGGCGAGCGGCACGAACTCGTCCGGCCCGACGATGCCGTGGTCGGGCGACGTCCAGCGCACCAGCGCCTCGACCCCGACCGGGCGACCCGTGGCGAGGTCGACCTTGGGCTGGTAGGCGACGGTGAGCTGGCTCGCCTCGACCGCCCGGCGCAGCGCGCCGACCAGCTCGAGGCGCCGCCGGGCCACGTCCTCGTCGCCGGCGAGGTAGGCGCTGCACCCGCCGCCACGCCGCTTGGCGTCGTACATCGCGATCTCGGCGAACTGCAGCAGCCGGCCGGGCTGGCTGCTGTGGGCGCGGCAGGCCGCACCGATCGAGGCGCGTACGACGAGAGCCGTGTCCCCCAACGGGAACGCCTCGTCGAAGACCCCGAGCACCGCCTGCGCCTCGGTGAGCAGGTCGGCCTCGGCGAGACCGGGCAGGACCACGGCGAACTCGTCGCCGCCGAGCCGCGAGAGCCAGCCGCCACCCCCCGCGAAACGGGGGGCGAGGCGGTCACGCAGGCGGGCCGCGACCTTGAGCAGCAGCCGGTCGCCGACGTCGTGGCCGAGCGAGTCGTTGACGTCCTGGAAGCGGTCGAGGTCGAGCAGCAGCACGCCGACCTCGCCCTCGCGCAGGGCGGACTGCAGGTGGCGGGTGAGCAGGGCGCGGTTGGGCAGGCCGGTGAGGGCGTCGTGGAGGACCTGGTGCTCGCGCACCGCTGCCTCCTGTCGCACCCGGTCGAAGAGCCGCCCCTTGTCGAGCGCCACTGTGGCGGCAGCGGCGAGCGACTCGGCCAGCTCGCGGTCGTGCGACGTGAAGTCGAGCATCCGGTCGCTGCGGTCGGCGACGACGAGCGCGCCGGCGACGGTCGAGCCGCGGCGCAGCGGCGCCACGACGGCGTTGCGGGCACCGAGCTCGGCGAGCAGCGCACGGCCGGCGACGTCGGAGCGACGGGTCACGAGCACGGCGGCCTCGTGCCGCCGGACCAGGACCAGCGCCGGGTGGTCCTGCGGCGGCGGTCCCTCCTGGACGACGGGGCCACCGAGAGGCGTGTGGCGGACCCAGCGCGCCGGACCCTCGGCATCGCCCACGAGCAGCAGCTCGGACCGGTCGCTCCGCAGCACCTCCGCGGTCTGCTCGAGCACCGTGGCGACGACCTCGTCGGTCTCCACCTGACCCACCAGCGCCTCGGTGAAGTGCGACAGCAGCTGCAGCTGCGCGAAGCGGCCGCGCTGACGGGTCACCGCCCGGTGGTAGGTCCCGAAGGCGGCGCCCAGCACGACGAGCGCCGCGCACGCCGCCGGGGTGTCGAGCAGCTCGAGGACGAGCAGCGCCACGAGCGCCTCCGCGACCACGCACGCGAGGAACGGCGCGAGCGCGACGAAGGACTCCCTGTCGAGCTGACGGGCACCGACGTGCGCAGACGCAAGCGAGGTCAGCGCCACGTGACCCACGACGATCGTGACGACCAGCACGGCGGGGGCGACCAGCCAGGCCCAGGCCCCCGTGAGGGCTACCGCCGGGTCGACGAGGTGGAGCAGCGTCGCGGCGGTGACGACCTCGGCGCTGTGCAGCGCGACGTTGCCGACCACCTTGACCGCGCTGCGGCGCTTGATCAGGTTGTGGACGAGGCCCGCGAGGACACGAGCCAGCAGCAGCTCGGGGAGCGGCACGAGCGCGAGACCGACGAGCATCTGTACCTCGGTGAGCTGGAAGATGAGCGTCCGTCGGCGCAGCTCGACGTGCAGGCCGACCTGGTCGCCGAGCAGGAACAGCCCGGCGAGCAGCGCCCAGTGCAGGTCGGGACCGTCGGTGAGCAGCGGCTCGTGGGGCAGCAGCCCCGTGCCGAGCCCGACGACCGCGAGCAGGGTGCCGGTCACGAGCAGGACGCGCGCGGGCGCGCCGGTGCGCACGAGCGGTCCACCCCCCATGCCCCCGTGTCGGCACGAGCGGACGGGACCTGAAGCGGCTAGCGGCGGGCGAGCAGCCTGCGGGCCTCTCCGGCGGTGACGACGGAGCCGGTGACGAGGACCCCTCCGCCACCGAGCTCGGCGTCCTCCTCGACGAGGCGGACCGCGGTGTCGAGGGCGTCGTCGAGGCGGTCCTCGGCGCGGACCCGGTCCTCGCCGAAGACCTCGCAGGCCAGTGCCTCGAGCATCTCCACGGGCATCCGCCGGGGCGACCCGCTCTCGGTGACGACGATCCGCGACACCGCGGGCTCGAGCGCCTCGAGGATGCCGCGGGCGTCCTTGTCACCGAGCACCGCGACCACGGCGACGAGGTCGGTGAAGGCGAAGGACTCGGCGAGGGCGGCCACGGTCGCGACCATCCCCGGGGCGTTGTGGGAGGCGTCGACGAGCACGGTCGGCGAGGTGCGCACCACCTCGAGCCGACCCGGAGTCGTCACCGACGCGAAGCCCTCACGCACGGCGTCGGGGTCGAGCGAGCCGGCGCCGCCGAGGAAGGCCTCGACGGCAGCGAGGGCCGCCGCGGCGTTGGCCGCCTGGTAGCTGCCGTGCAGCGGGAGCAGGACGTCGTCGTAGGTGCCGGCCAGCCCCTGCAGGGTGAGCAGCTGCCCGCCGACGGCGGTGCGGCGCTCCAGCACCCCGAACTCCAGGCCCTCGCGTGCCACGGTCGCGCCGACCTCGACGCAGCGGCGCAGCAGCACCTCGGCCGCCTCGACCGGCTGCTGGGCGAGGACCACGGTGGCGCCCTCGTGGATGATGCCGGCCTTCTCCCCCGCGATCTCGGCGAGCGTCGTGCCGAGCAGCGGCACGTGGTCGAGGCCGACCGGCAGGACGACGCAGGTCTGGGCCTGCACGACGTTGGTCGCGTCCCACGCACCACCCAGCCCGACCTCGAGGACCGCGACGTCGACGGGCGCGTCGGCGAAGGCCGCGAAGGCCATCCCGGTCAGCACCTCGAAGAACGTCATCGGGACCTCGGAGCGGCTGTCTACGAGCTCGACGTAGGGCAGCAGCTCGGCGAAGACCTCGGCGAAGCGCTCGTCGGTCAGCGGCGTGCCGTCGACGACGATCCGCTCGGTGGGGCTGTCGAGGTGCGGGCTGGTGTAGCGGCCCGGCCGCAGCCCGAAGGCGCGCAGCAGGCTGTCGACCATCCGCGCCGTCGACGTCTTGCCGTTGGTGCCCGTCAGGTGGATCGACGGGTAGGCCAGCTGCG
Source organism: Mycobacteriales bacterium (assembly GCA_030697205.1). Lineage (NCBI taxonomy): Bacteria > Bacillati > Actinomycetota > Actinomycetes > Mycobacteriales > Mycobacteriales bacterium. The sequence goes on along the minus strand of JAUYQP010000001.1, from coordinate 25,612 downwards.
GCGAGCCGAGCAGGTCGCACAGCAAGCGGATCCGGTCGAGGTCGGGCTGCATCCGGTCCTCGGACGGGAAGCGGCCGGCCAGCGCCGCGAGCACCGGGTCGAGGGTCACGCCTTGACCGGCGGCTCGCCGAGCTCGACGGTGACGGCGGGCTCGCCGACGACGAGCTCGAGCGCCTGGACGAGACCGGCGTTGACGAGGTCGGTGCGGGCGAGCTCGACCAGCGCGAGCCGCTCGGCGGTGTCGGTCACCACCAGCGAGGTCACCGGGGTCTTCATGCCAACCTTGGCGGCGGACTTCGCCCGGCGCACGTGACCGAGGACCTCCCCCGCGACGTCGAGCACCGCCGGGTCGCCGGCTGCGGTCAGCGACGGCCAGGCCGCACGGTGCACCGACCCCTCGCGCCACCACGACCAGACCTCCTCCGCGGCGAAAGCGAGGAACGGCGCGAGCAGCCGCAGCTGCACGTCGAGTGCGAGCCGCAGCGCGCGCGACGCCGAGTCGGCGGCCGGGCCCTCGCTGTAGGCGCGACCCTTGACCAGCTCGATGTAGTCGTCGCAGAAGGTCCAGAAGAACGCCTCGGTCCGCTCCAGCGCGCGGGCGTAGTCGTAGGCCTCGAAGGCCTCGGTCGCGGCACCGGCGACGTCGGCGAGCTGCGCCAGCATCGCGAGGTCGAGCGGCTCGGTGACCTCGCCCTCGGCCACCGCCGGGAAGCCGAGGGCGAACTTCGACGCGTTGAGCAGCTTGGTCGCGAGCTTGCGGCCGACCTTCATCTGCGCGAAGTCGACGGCCGTGTCGGTGCCGGGGCGGCCCGAGCAGGCCCAGTAGCGGATCGCGTCGGAGCCGTACTCCTCGAGCAGCGGCAGCGGCGTGACGACGTTGCCCTTGGACTTGCTCATCTTCTTGCGGTCGGGGTCGAGCACCCAGCCGTTGATGGCGGTGTCGCGCCAGGGCAGGACGCCGTCCTCGAGGTGGGCGCGCACGACCGTCGAGAACAGCCAGGTCCGGATGATCTCCGGGCCCTGGGGGCGCAGGTCCATCGGGTAGACACGACCGAACAGGTCGGGGTCGTCCTCCCAGCGGCCGGCGATCTGCGGGGTCAGCGACGAGGTCGCCCAGGTGTCCATGACGTCGGCGTCACCGACGAAGCCGCCGGGCACGCCGCGCTGGTCCTCGGTGAAGCCCGCCGGGACGTCGGAGGACGGGTCGACCGGCAGCAGGGACTCGGCGGGGACCAGCGGCTCGTCGTACATCGGCTCGCCGGTGGCGTCGAGGCGGTACCAGAGCGGGATGGGTACGCCGAAGAAGCGCTGTCGGCTGACGAGCCAGTCGCCGTTGAGGCCGCTGACCCAGTTGTCGTAGCGGGCCTGCATGTGGCCGGGCGACCACTGCAGCTCTTTGCCGCGCTGCAGCAGCTCCTCGCGGGTGCCGGCGTCGCGGCCGCCGTTGCGGATGTACCACTGGCGCGACGTGACGACCTCGAGCGGCCGGTCGCCCTTCTCGAAGAACTTCACCGGGTGGGTGATCGCCTTGGGCTCCCCGACGAGGTCGCCCGACTCGGCGAGCATCTCAACGATGCGCTTCTGCGCCTGCTTCACGCCCTTGCCGGCGAGCTCGGCGTAGGGCTCGGGGGCCACACCGTCGGGCGGGGTGGGCAGCAGCCGGCCGTCACGGCCGATGACCGAGCGGACCGGCAGATCGAGCTCGCGCCACCAGGTGACGTCGGTGGTGTCACCGAAGGTGCAGATCATCGCGATGCCGGAGCCCTTCTCCGGGTCGGCGAGCTCGTGGGCGCGCACCGGCACCTCGACCCCGAACAGCGGCGTCGTCACCGTGGTGCCGAACAGCGGCTGGTAGCGGGCGTCGTCGGGGTGCGCGACGAGCGCGACGCAGGCCGGCAGCAGCTCCGGACGGGTGGTCTCGATGAAGACCCGCTCGCCGTCGGGGCGCAGGCTGTCGACACGGGTGAAGGCGATCCGGTGGTAGGCGCCGGGCTGCTCGCGGTCCTCGAGCTCGGCCTGCGCGACCGCGGTCCGGAAGTCGACGTCCCACAGGGTCGGGGCCTCGGCGGCGTAGGCCTCGCCGCGGGCGAGGTTGCGCAGGAAGGCGCGCTGCGACGCGCGCTGCGCCTCCGGCCCGATCGTCGTGTAGGTCTGCGCCCAGTCCACCGACAGCCCAAGGGTGCGCCACAGGTGCTCGAAGGCCTTCTCGTCCTCGGCGGTCAGCTGCAGGCACAGCTCGACGAAGTTGCGCCGGCTGATGCTGACCGGCTCCTTCGGCACCTCGGCCGGCGGCGCGTAGGCCGGGTCGTAGGGCAGGCTCGGGTCGCACCGGACGCCGAAGTAGTTCTGCACGCGCCGCTCGGTCGGCAGTCCGTTGTCGTCCCAGCCCATCGGGTAGAAGAGAACCTTGCCGCGCATCCGCTGGAAGCGCGCGACGCTGTCGGTCTGGGCGTAGCCGAACACCGAGCCCATGTGCAGCGAGCCGCTCACCGTCGGCGGCGGCGTGTCGATCGAGTAGACCTGCTCGCGGGTGGCCGTGCGGTCGAAGGCGTAGGTGCCCTGCTCGGCCCAGACCGCGTCCCAGGCCGCCTCGAGGCCGTCGAGGGTGGGCTTGTCGGGCATGCGGGACGCGGTCACACCGCGAGTCTAGGGAGCCTCGGAAGCGCGCTGGTCGACCCGGCGCCGCTGGATCTGCGGCTCCTCGCGCGGGTAGGGCGGCAGCGGTCCCGCACCCCGCTCGGCGAGGTCCACGAGCAGGTCGCCGGGCAGGTCGGCGCCTGCGGCCAGCAGGGCCTCGGCGTGGTCGAGGCGGGCGCGCCGCAGGGCGACGGAGAGGGTGAGCACCTCGCCCAGCGGCGCGCCGCGACGGCGGGCAGCCTCCAGGCGGGCTTCGGCGAGATCCACGCCCACCTCGCGGCGCCGCGCGGCGGGTCCGAAGGCGGGGTCGGACTCCGGCGTGGACTGCTCCGCGACCACGACCACCGGGCGCGCGGGGCGGGGATGACGCCCAGCGCGGACCGCCAGCAGCGCGCCGACCGCCACTGCGACAGCGCGCAGCGCGCCCGCCAGCGCGACGGCCAGCAGCACGGCCAGCAGCACGGCGCTCACGAGGGGTCTCCCGGTCAGAAGGGCACCGGCGAGCAGCAGGACGAGCAGGGAGTCGGCGAGCGCGATGAGCGCGACGACGACGAGTGCGCCGGGTCGGTGGCCCTCGGGTTCACGGCGGGCAGCCATGTCCGCTATGTCGGGGTCAGGGCCGGGTTGCTTGAACGACGGCACCCGAACGGAGCAGTGCCCTGTGCGCCGCCTATCGTCGGCCAGCGTGACCGCGCACCCCTCCTTCGAGATCGACGTCTCCTGGTCGATCGGCGGCAAGCCGCACGGCGGCTACCTCCTGCGCGCCCTCGCCGAGCGGGCCGTCGACGACAACCACCCGCACCCGATGGCGGTGAGCGCGCACTACGTCGCCTCGCCCGACCCCGGGGTCGCCGACATCGAGGTCGAGCGGCTGCGCACCGGCCGCCGCGTCGCGACCACCCGCACCCGCCTGGTGCAGGGCGCCCTCAAGGTCGAGGCCCTGGTCACCACGGGGAGGTACGACGAGAGCGCCGAGCCGCTGTGGTCCGACACCGCACCGCCCGCACTTCCACCCATCGAGGACTGCCCCCGCTCCCCCGCCGAGCCCGTCCCGGGCTTCCGGGTCGGCCACCTCGACCACGTCGACATGCGCCTGGACCCGGCCACCACCGGCTACACCCGCGGCGAGCCCGGCCGCACGGGCTTCGTGCAGGGCTGGGTGCGGATGGCCGCCGGCGACGCGAGCGCCCTCGACCTGCTCGTGCTCGCCGACGCGCTGCCGCCGGTGACCTTCGACCTCGCGATCCCCGGCTGGGTGCCGACCGTCGAGCTCACCGTCCTCGTGCGCGGCCTGCCCGCCCCGGGCTGGCTGCGCGCGGTCCAGCGCGCCCGGCTCGTGCAGGACGGCTGGCTCGACGAGGAGTGCGAGATCTGGGACAGCCAGGGCCGCCTCGTCTGCCAGGCCCGCCAGCTCGCGGGCTACCGGGCGTAAGCCGCGCGCCGCCCGCGGAATGTGGCGATCATGCGAGCGTGACCAAGCAGGCGTGATCGCCACATCTGCGCGAGAGGGCGGCCAGGCAGGACGCGCCCACCCGAGATGTGGCGATCATGCGAGCGTGGCCGAGCAGGCGTGATCGCCACTTTCGGCGCTACCTCAAGAGACGTGGCGAGGCCGCCAGGGCGGGCAGTCCGGCGGGCGAGAGGTCTAGGCGGACTTCTCGCGGCGCTCGCGACGGGCCGGAGCCGAGGCGTCGCGCGGCACGAGGGTCGGCGCGACGTGCTCGAGCACGACCTCGCGCGTGATGATGCATGTAGAGACGTCGCCGCGCGAGGGCAGGTCGTACATCACCGACTGCAGCACCTCCTCGAGGATCGCGCGCAGACCGCGGGCACCGGTGCCGCGCAGGATCGCCTGGTCGGCGATGGCGTGCAGCGCGCCCTCGTCGAACTCGAGCTCCACCTGGTCGAGCTCGAACAGCCGCTTGTACTGGCGCACCAGGGCGTTCTTGGGCTCGGTGAGGATCCGGATCAGCGCCTCGCGGTCGAGGTTGTGGACGCTGGTGAGGACCGGCAGGCGGCCGATGAACTCGGGGATCATGCCGTACTTGAGGAGGTCCTCGGGCATGACCTTGCCGAACACGTCGTTGCCGTCGACCTCGTGCTTGGAGTGCAGGATCGCGCCGAAGCCGACGGCCTTCTTGCCGATCCGCTGCTCGATGACCTTGTCGAGGCCGGCGAAGGCACCGCCCACGATGAACAGCACGTTGGTCGTGTCGATCTGGATGAACTCCTGGTGCGGGTGCTTGCGCCCGCCCTGCGGCGGCACCGAGGCGGTGGTGCCCTCGAGGATCTTCAGCAGCGCCTGCTGGACGCCCTCACCGGAGACGTCGCGGGTGATCGAGGGGTTCTCCGACTTGCGGGCGATCTTGTCGACCTCGTCGATGTAGATGATCCCCGTCTCGGCCTTCTTGACGTCGTAGTCGGCGGCCTGGATGAGCTTGAGCAGGATGTTCTCGACGTCCTCGCCGACGTAGCCGGCCTCGGTCAGCGCGGTCGCGTCGGCGATCGCGAAGGGGACGTTGAGCATCTTGGCGAGCGTCTGCGCGAGCAGCGTCTTGCCGCAGCCGGTCGGGCCGAGCAGCAGGATGTTGGACTTCTGCAGCTCGACCGGGTCGCCCTTGTGCCCGTCGTGCGCACCGGCCTGGACCCGCTTGTAGTGGTTGTAGACGGCGACGGCGAGGGAGCGCTTGGCGGTGTCCTGGCCGATGACGTAGCCGTCGAGGAAGTCGAAGATCTCCTTGGGCTTGGGGAGCTCGTCCCACTTCAGCTCGGAGCTCTCGGAGAGCTCCTCCTCGATGATCTCGTTGCAGAGGTCGATGCACTCGTCGCAGATGTACACGCCGGGACCGGCGATGAGCTTCTTGACCTGCTTCTGGCTCTTCCCGCAGAAAGAGCACTTGAGCAGGTCACCGCCGTCACCGATGCGTGCCACCTAGGACCTCGTCCCTCTCGTCCGAGCGCGCGTCCGCGCCCGACCTTCCCCTCGAACGGTACCGCCTGAGGGGCCGATCCGTGCCGTGTCCACCGGGTTCCTGTCGGCAGGCTCAGATGTTGCTGGAGCCACCGGAGGACGCCGCGACCGCGGCCTTGCGCGAGGTGACGACCTCGTCGATGAGGCCGTACTCCACCGCCTCGGCGGCGGTGAGGATCTTGTCGCGCTCGATGTCCTTGCGGACCAGCTCGCGGTCGCGGCCGCTGTGGTCGGAGATCATCTTCTCGAGCAGCTCGCGCATCCGGAGGATCTCGCGGGCCTGGATCTCGATGTCGGAGGACTGGCCCTCGCCACCGCCGGAGGGCTGGTGGATGAGCACCCGGGCGTGCTGCAGCGCGAGCCGCTTGCCCTTGGTGCCGGCCGCGAGCAGGACCGCGGCGGCGGAGGCCGCCTGGCCCATGCAGATCGTCTGGATCTCGGGGCGGACGAACTGCAGCGTGTCGTAGAGCGCCGGCAGCGCGGTGAACGAGCCACCGGGTGAGTTGATGTAGATGGAGATGTCGCGGTCCGGGTCCTCGGACTCGAGGTGGAGCAGCTGCGCCATCACGACGTTGGCGACGCCGTCGTCGATCGGCGTGCCCAGGAAGATGATGCGCTCCTTGAGCAGCCGGCTGTAGATGTCGAACGAGCGCTCCCCGCGGGAGGTCTGCTCGATGACGATCGGGATCGTGTAGTTGGTGACGTCTGAGAACGACATGGGGTGCTCCTCCTAGGCCCGGGTACCGGCGCCGGACGGGACGTCGGAGGCTGCTCCGACGACGTGGTCGATGAAGCCGTACTCCTTGGCCTCGGCCGCGGAGAACCAGCGGTCGCGGTCGGAGTCGATGCCGATCTGCTCGACGGTCTGCCCGGTGTGGAAGGCGATCCGCTCGGCCATCGTCCTCTTGACGTAGAGCATCTGCTCGGCCTGGATCGCGATGTCGGCCGCGGTGCCGCCGATGCCGCCCGAGGGCTGGTGCATCATGATCCGCGCGTGCGGGGTGGCGTAGCGCTTGCCCTTCGCACCGGCGCAGAGCAGGAACTGCCCCATCGAGGCGGCGAGGCCCAAGCCGACGGTCGCGACGTCGTTGCTGACGAACTGCATCGTGTCGTAGATCGCCATGCCGGCGCTCACCGAGCCGCCGGGGCTGTTGATGTAAAGGAAGATGTCGCGGTCGGAGTCCTCCGCGGCGAGCAGCAGCAGCTGCGCGCAGATCGCGTTGGCCATCGAGTCCTCGACGGCCGAGCCCATGAAGATGATGCGCTCCTTGAGCAGGCGGTTGAAGACCTGGTCGTCCAAGCCGTTGCTGCCGCCGGCGGAGCGCAGCGCGGGCGCGCTGGGGACCACCAGTCCGGGGGTGTCGTGCACGGTCGACTGCATCGTCACGGGCCTGCCTCGCTTGTCGCTGTGCGGATCTCTTCTGGCGGCGACACTAACCCTCCCGTCGGGGCCCGCACTCCCCGGACGAGCGCTTTCCGCTGTCGGCGTACGACCAAGCCGGGGCGAGCCCACCCCCACACAGCAGTACGACGGGGAGCGCGGGCTCCCCGTCGTACCTGCAGTGGCTGTGGTCGTGCCTGTGGTCGTGCGTGTCAGCTCTCGTCGAGGTAGTGCACGGCCCCGTCGTCGTGGACGTGGAAGGGGCGGCCGTCCTCGTCGACCTCGACGTCGTCACGGCTCGGGGTGAGGTCGTCGCGCAGCGACTCGAGGTCGACCGCGGCACCGGTGGTGTCGGTGATGGTCGCGGCCTCCATGACGGTCGCGAGCGCCTTGCCGCGGCGCACCTCGGAGACGAGGCCGGTGAGCTGGCCGGACTGGACGATGGCCTGGGCGTAGGCGTCGGGCGACATGCCGGAGCGCGCGGCGCGGCGCACGACCTGGTCGGTGAGCTCGGCGTCGGTGACCTGCAGCTCCTCGGCGTCGGCGACGGCGTCGAGGACGAGCTGGGCCTTGACCGCGGTGCGGGCGCCCTCGGCGACCTCGGCGTCCCACTGCTCCTGGGTCTTGCCCTCGCTCTCGAGCCAGCCCTCGAGGGTCAGGCCGTTGCGGGAGAGCTGGTCGGTCGTGGTCTGGGTGCGCCAGCCGAGCTCGGTCTCGAGGACCGACTCGGGCAGCGGGACCTCGATCTTCTCGAGCAGCGCCTCGAGGACCTTGTCGCGCGCCTCGGTGCCCTGCTCGAGCTTCTTCATCCGCTCGATGCGGCCGCGGATGTCGCCGGTGAGGGCCGCGAGGTCGTCGAAGCCGGTCGTGTCGGAGGCCCACTGGTCGGTGGCCTCGGGGAGCTCGCGCTCGTTGACCGAGCGGACCGTGACGGCGACCTGGGCGGTCTGGCCCTCGAGGTCACCGGCGACGAGCAGGGTGTCGAAGGTGCCGGCGTCGCCGGCCTGCTTGCCGCGCACGGCGTCGTCGAGACCGTCGAGCAGGGTGCCGCTGCCGACCTCGTAGGACATGCCGGCCGCCGTGCCGCCGGGGACCTCCGCGCCGTCGACGGTCGCGGCCAGGTCGATGGTGACGAAGTCGCCGTCACCGGCGGCCCGCTCGACGGGGGTGAGCTTGGCGAAGCGGGCGCGCAGCGCGTCGAGCTGCTCGGTGACGTCGGCCTCCGCGACGTCGACCGCGTCGACGGTCACCGTGACGGTGTCGAAGGCCGGGAGGTCGAACTCGGGGCGGACGTCGACCTCGGCGGTGAAGGCCAGCTTGTCGCCGTCGGTGAACTCTGTGACGTCGACCTCGGGACGCCCGACCGGGCTGACGCCGGTCTCCTCGACGGCCTCGCCGTAGAGGCGCGGCAGCGCCTCGTTGACGGCCTCCTCGAGCACGACGCCGCGCCCGACGCGCTGGTCGAGGATGCGCGGCGGCACCTTGCCGGGGCGGAAGCCCTGGACCTTCACCTGGGAGGCGATCTTCTTGTAGGCCTTGTCCAGGTCCGCCTTCAGCTCGTCGAAGGGGACCTCGACGGTCAGCTTGACCCTCGTGGGGCTCAGGGTCTCGACAGCGCTCTGCACAGGGGTGTCCTTCAGACGATCGACGGGATGGGGCGGCCTGCGTGGGTCGTGCATGGGTCTGGCGGGTGTTCGGAACGGGAGTCGGGGCGGCGGGACTCGAACCCGCGGTCTCCTGCTCCCAAAGCAGGCGCGCTAGCCACTACGCTACGCCCCGCGTGCGCCTGGCCACAGTAGTGGTCGCGCTCTCGCGCGGGCGTAGCTCAATGGTAGAGCCCCAGTCTTCCAAACTGGCTACGCGGGTTCGATTCCCGTCGCCCGCTCCCCCGCCCCCACCGGCGTCAGCGCCGTGGGGGCGCGGTGCTGCACCTGCGGGAGCAGCACCGCGACCGTCACCAAAGCCACGACACCGGCCCCGGCGAGCACGGCGTACGGCGGGAAGACCTCCGCCAGCGCGCCGGACAGCGCGACGCCGGCGCCCTGGATCCCCATGAGCAGGCCCTGCTGCAGGGCGAGCAGCTGACCGCGCAGGTCGAGCGGCAGCTCCTCGAGCAGGCGCGCGTCGAGCCACTGCCCGATAGCGCCGCCCTGCATCGCGAGGACGACGACAGGGACGGCCAGCCAGACCGGCGGGTGGAAGGCGAACAGCAGCAGCCCGACACCGGTCAGCGCGGCGACGGGGGCCACCCGGGTGACCCGACGACCGAGGACCTCCGCCAGGACCGAGCCGGCTGCCGCTGCGACGAGCAGGGCGCCGATGCCGATGGTGGACGGCGCGGCGTAGGGGGTGGCGAGCGCGTCGATGGAGCAGACGCACGCCGCGGGCAGCCAGGTGAGCAGCAGCACCGGGCGGATTCGGGGGTGGCGCAGGGCAGCGATCGCGGCCCGCGAGGGTCGGGGTCCACCCGCGGCCCGGGCGGGCCGCTCGGAGGTCCCGAGCCGGAGCAGGGCTGCGGACAGCGCGAAGGAGACGGCGTCGACGACGAGCAGCGTCCGCGGCGTGACGACGGTGAGTGCGATGCCGCCGACCGCGAAGCCCATGAGCAGCGAGCTCTGCGAGATCACCCGCATCAGCGACCGGGCCCGCACCCAGGTCTCGCCCTCCAGCACGTCGGCCAGGGTGGCGGCCCGGGCTCCGCTGAAGAGCGGGGTCACCACCCCGACGCAGGCGGCCAGCAGCAGGAGCACCCAGATCGGTGCCTCGCGCACGGCCATGCAGGCGACGAGCAGCGCGCAGAGCAGGTCGATCCCGACGAGCAGCCGCCTCGGCGGGACGCGGTCGACGACGCCCGACAGGACGAAGGCGCTGAAGGCCTGGGGCACGAACGCGCAGGCGAGGGTCAGGGAGGCGAGAAACGGTGACGAGGTGCGGCTGTAGACCAGCACCGACAGCGCGACCTCGGCGGCGACGGACCCGGTCAGCGAGATGGCGTGGGCCGTCATCACCGCCGGCATCTCCCGGTGGCGCAGCACCTCGCGGTAGGTCGCCACGTCGTACAGGGTCTGCGTGCTCGTCGGCGTCACCTATCGTTTCGGCGGAGGCCGAAGTGATCGAGCTCAGGACCAGCCCGCAGGACGTGCTCCGCCTGCGCTTCGCCGTGTCACCGCTGTGGGAGACGACCGCGGCCGTCCGTGCGGTCAGTCGCGGTCCCCTGCCGACGCCCCTGCGGGCGTGGCGGCGGCTCGTCGACCCGCCGCCCACACCGCTGCTCCTGGGGGTGCAGGCCCGCTACACCCCGGACTTCCTCACCCCGCCGCCGGTGGCGGGTGAGCGCAGCATCGACGAGGAGGTCGCCCTCGTCGCCGAGACGCCCTTGGCCACCGTGCGCGAGGAGGTGCGGCGCTGCGTGGCCGCGGGCGGTGACGCCGCCGCGCTCAGCGCTCGCCCGGCGGTCCTGCGCGACCGCGCCGTCCGCGAGCTGCGCGCGGCCTGGGACGCCCTGCTCCGGCCGCACTGGCCGCGCCTGCACCGGGTGCTCGCCACCGACGTCGACCACCGGTCCCGGCGCCTGGTCCAGGGCGGGATCGCCGCGCTGCTCGACGACCTGCACCCGGCAGTCGAGTGGGTCGACGGCATCCTGCGGGTGCGCGCCCCCGTGCACGACCGGCGCGACCTGCAGGGCGAGGGCGTCGTGCTGATGCCGAGCGTCTTCGGGATGGGCCGGCCGCTGGTGGTCCTCGACCCGCCCTACCAGCCGATGGTGGTCTACCCAGCCCGTGGTGTGGCCACTGCCTGGACCGCGCCGGTCGCGCCCGCGGACGCGCTGGTGCAGGTCGTCGGGCGGGGTCGCGCCGACCTGCTGGCGCTGCTGGACGAGCCTGCCGGCACGGGTGCCCTGGCGGTCCGCCTCGGCCGCAGCGCGGGCACCGTCAGCGAGCACCTGCGGGTGCTGCGCGCGGCCGGGCTGGTGGACGTCCGGCGCTCCGGTCGCGACTCCCGCTGGGAGCGGACGGGCCTGGGAGATGCGCTCGTCGCCGGGCCACTGACGGCCTGACGTGGTCGACTTCGGGGACACGCCCAGGAGGTCACCGTGCAGCTCGCCGTCCACGTCTCGCGCTTCCCCCGCGACCCCGCCACCATCGCGCCGGTCCTGGCCGCGACGGCGCGGGCCGCCGACGAGGGCGGCGTCACGACACTGACCCTGATGGACCACTGGTTCCAGATGGAGCCCTACGGCGGCCCGGCCGAGCCGATGCTCGACGGCTACACCGCGCTGGGCTTCCTCGCCGGGCAGACCTCGCGGGTCCAGCTCGGCCTGCTCGTCACCGGCGTCACCTACCGCCACCCCGGGCTGCTCGCCAAGACCATCGCGACCCTCGACGTGCTGTCCGGTGGTCGCGCGCTGCTCGGCATCGGCGCGGCCTGGTACGACCGCGAGCACCTCGGCCTCGGCGTCCCCTTCCCGCCACTGGCCGAGCGCTTCGAGCGGCTCGAGGAGGCGCTGCAGGTCTGCGCGCAGATGTGGGGACCGGACGACGGCCCCTACGCCGGCACGCACTACGACCTGGCCGAGACCGTCTGCGTGCCCGCTCCCCTGCACCGGCCGCGCGTGCTCGTCGGCGGCTCGGGTGAGCGCAAGACGCTGCGGCTCGTCGCGCAGTACGCCGACGCGTGCAACCTGTTCGCCACCGACATCGCCGAGGTCGCCCACAAGCTCGAGGTCCTCGACCGGCACTGCGCCGACGTCGGCCGCGACCCTGCCGAGGTGGAGCGCACCATCGTCGTCGACACCGACCCGCTCGCCGACCCGACTGCCTTCCTCGCCACCATGCAGGAGTACGCCGCCCTCGGCGTCGCCCAGGTCTTCGTCAGCCCGGGCGGGCCCGACCCGGCCCGCTGGGTGGCCGAGGTCTGCGAGCGCCTGCTGCCGGATCTGGCGGCCTTGTCAGCGACGTAGCCGCACCCCCCTCACCTCGGGTCGGCCGCGGCGATCGGAGTGTCGTAGGGGTCGCACCAGACGAGCACCGACCAGCGTCGCGTGAGGTCGACCGTCGAGGGCAGGCGGTAGGTGAAGGTGCCCCGCTCCGCCTTGAGCGCCCCCAACCTCACACCGCCGCCACCCGGCTCGCGCCGACCCTCCGGCAGGAGGTGCACCGAGGGACCGACGCTGCCCTCGATGTCGACGTCGTCGAAGACGAGGTACGACGCACCGCCGCTCGTGCGCAGGTGCACCCTGCCATGTGCGGTGTGGCCGATGCCCTCGAGTTGACCGGTCCTGTCGAGGATTGCCGGGATCTTCACCGGAGTGCTCGGGTCGGGCGCGGTGGCGGGCGGTCCGGCCGCGCCGGCGAGCAGGTCGGCGGGGACGTCCTCCACGAGGGTGCGCTGACGGAAGGACGGGGCGAGGACGACCGCGACGAGCCCGACGACCAGTGCGGCGCTGAGTCCCCGGGCGAGCAGTGACGAGGCACCGAGTCGGGTTGCGGCGGCGCGCGCGCCGACTGCGGCGGCGATCCCACCCACGACGACGACCCAGGCCAGCGGACTGCGCGCGGCGTTCTCGACGACTCCGGGGCGGACCGCCCAGACGGCCAGCACACCGGCAGCGGGCAGGATCACCGGAAGGGCTCGGGCAAGCGTCATACCTGATGTTCGCGCAGGCGCGGCCAACGGATGAGGTGGCCCAGGCGACGTCTTCCCGACGGATCCCAGACCTGCTGGAAGCGACCCACAGGCAGGTGGTGCGTCGTACTCTCGATCACGTGGGGGGCATCGATCGGCGCGGGCTGCTGCGGGGCCTCGGCGCGGCCGGGCTGACGGGCGCCGGCGTCGTCGCCGGCGGAAGCATCGTGGGGTGGCGTGACCGCGCGGACATGCGGCTGCGCGCCGATGCGGCCAGCTCGGTCGAGCCGCGCCGGGCCGACAGCCTGCGCGTGATGTGGCGCGCGACGACCACGGAGAAGGTCCTCGCGCTCACCTTCGACGACGGGCCGGTCGAGGAGCTGACCGCCCCCCTGCTCGACCTGCTCGACGACGCGAAGGTGCCGGCGACCTTCTGCGTGGTGGGGAGCCGGGCGGCCCGGCAGGAGTCGCTCCTGCGGCGACGGGTCAGCGGTCGCCACGAGCTGGTCAACCACACCTGGGACCACCCCGACCTGTGCCTTCTCGGTGCCTCGGCGGTCGCCGACGAGCTGGACCGGACTGACGACGTCATCCGCCGGGCCACCGGCTCACGGCCCCGAATGCTGCGGCCGCCCTTCGGCCGGCTGTCGGGGGCGGTCCTCGAGGCTGCGGCCGAGCGCGACCTCGACGTGCTGATGTGGGACGTGCGTTTGCACGAGAAGAGCGGTGAGGGCCCAGCGGACTCCGACGACGTCGCCCGTGAGGTCCTCGACGTGCTGCACCCGGGGATGGTCCTGCTCGGTCACGACGGCGGTCCTGGCCCGCACCACGTGGGGGTCGCGGCGATGCCCCAGGTGCTGCGCGAGGCGAAGGCCCGGGGCTACCGCTTCGTCACGGCCTCGGAGATGTTCGCGCTGTAGCCCGTCCACAGGTCGGTCGGCTGTCCACACCTTTGCGGTCTGCGTCTCTGTCAGGGCCGGTTCCAGGTGACGATGACGTGCCCACTGACCTGGCCCGCTGGGCACGCCGCCTTGCCCGTGCCAGGTCCGCGGGACACATCGTGCACCCAGTGTTGCAACATCAGGTTGCCGATGCTTTACTGACGTCAGACGGGAAAGGGAATCCATGCCAGCCACCGGAGCGACCACGCCGGTGGCTCCGGGCTGCCCCGACCCCGGTCGGGCTGAGGCGCTGGAAGCCGAGCTCGAAGCGTGGGCGCAGACCAACTCCGCCGAACACGCCCGGCTCCTCCAGCTCACCCTGCAGCTGCACGCCGCCTCCGGCCCCGCCGCGGCCTTCACCGACATCAGCCTCGCGTTCTGCCTGCGCATCAGCGAACGCCGCGCCGAACGCCTCCTGCGCGAAGCGACCCGCGTCGCGGCCCTCGCCGTCTCGTTCGCGATCTACGACACCCTCACCCCCGAGCAAGTCACCGCGCTGCTCACCGAGACCGACGGGCTGTCCCCCGCACACACCGACACGGTCGTCGACGCCGTCCTGGCCCACGGCCCGCAGGTCGGGACCCGACCCGTCACCCTCGTCGCCCGCCAGACCCGCGCCGCGCTCGACCTCACCGCCGAGCACAAGCGCCGCGAGACCGCCGCGACAGGCCGCGGGATCAGCCACGTCCCCCTCGCCGACGGCCAAGCCGGCCTGTGGATCCACGGACCCGCCCACGACATCACCCGCCTCATGGCCGCCATCGCCCAACGCGCAGGCGACGACCGGTTCCGCGACCCCGACATCAGCCACGACGCCCACCGCTTCGACACCCTGCTCGACCTCGTCCTGGGCCGCGCCACCCCCTGCCCCACCCACAACCCCGGCAGTACCGGCAACGCGGGAGGCGGCGGCAGGGGCGGGGCAGGGTCCGGCGGCGCGGACGGAGCCGGCGCGACGGCCGACCCGGCGCTGCCACTCACGCCCGCGTGCCAGCCCGGCAAGGTCTCGATCATCGTGCTCGCGCCCCTGGCGACGCTGCTCGACCAAGCCGACACCGCCGGCTTCCTGCTCGGCCACGGACCCGGCACCAGCCAGCTCACCGGCCCCGTCGACGCCGACTGGATCCGCCAACAACTCCACCAGTCACCACTAGTCAGCAGGCAAAGCGTCCACCCGGTCACCGGAGCGCCCCTCGGCGACCCCGGCAAGCCGATCCAGCTCAACCGCGACCCCCAAGACATCCGCGACACCCTGCTCACGATGACCGACCCACCCCCACCGCCGCAGATGAGGCACCGACCAGGCCAGCCGGACCCGACCGGCGCACCACCCACACCACACGGCACCCCCGGTACGCCCGGGAGCGCACCGCCCACCAGCCGCCCAGCCCCAGCCCCGACAGCAGAGCCGGCGGCAGCCTGCCCACACACCGGGCACGACACCGCAACGGGACCCGCCGCCGCGGGAACGTCGCGAGGTGCGTTCGACCCCGGGCCCTACCGGCCCCCCGCAGCCCTACGCCGCTACGTCCAGCGCCGCAGCCTCACCTGCGAGTTCCCGGGCTGCACCGTGCCCGCGACCCGCTGCGACCTCGACCACGACCTCGCCTGGCCCCAAGGCCCCACCTGCCAGTGCAACCTCGGCCCCCTGTGCCGCCACCACCACCGCCTCAAGCAGACCGGCTGGACCAAGACCCGCACCGAGATCGATGGGCAGCCCGTCGTGACCTGGACCAGCCCCACCGGCCGGAGCATCACCCGCCACAGCACCTACCCCAGCGTCCCCACCGAGCTCCGCCCCCTGCAGGCCGTCACCGACGGCTGGGACGACCAGCTCGAGGACCCCCAACCCTGGGACCCCGAACCCCCCGACGCCGACGCCTACCTCGAGCGCCAGCTCCACCTCGTCGACCCCCACACCCTCCCCAACCCCCACGACCCCGACCCCGACCACCGCCAACAGCTGCTCGACGACCCCTGGCGCGACCACACCTGGGAACACCTCGACGACCCCCACCTCGACCTCCCACCCGTCACCAGCCACGAGCCCCAGCACGACGAGGACGAGACAGCCGCGTAAGGGCAGACCGCGGGGCAAGGGCGACGGCACGGGCGCGTGCGAACGACGCGAGCGCGTCACTGTCGGGCGCGGGGGTGCCCGTGCGTGCTTGACTCCGCAGCGGCCCTGCCCCTCAGCCCGACCCGGAGGTCCCGTGACCAGCGGTGTGACCGGCGGCAACCTCGCCGACCTGGTGCGCCAGGCCGCCGAGCGCGCGGGAGACAAGGCAGCGCTGGTGTTCCGCGACACGACGACGACCTGGGCCGAGCTCGACGCCCGGGTTGACCGGGCCGCGGCCGGGCTGCTGTCGCTCGGGCTGGCCACCGGCGACCGGGTCGCGTTGCAGCTGGGCAACACCCCCGACTTCCCGGCGGTCTACTTCGGGGCGCTGCGCGCGGGGCTCGTGGCGGTGCCGGTCAACACCGGCTACACCGCCGACGAGCTCGCGCACGTGCTCGGTGACAGCGGGGCGAAGGTGCTCGTCACCAGCCGCAGCGGGGCCGCGACGGCGCAGGCCGCGTCGGCCGGGCCGCAGCTCGTCGTCGCCGACGTCGACACGGCACCCGAGGGAGCGCTGTCGCTCGACGCCCTCCTCGACCGCGGCACCCAGTCGGGGACGACGACGACGGCCGGCGGGGAGGACCTCGCGGTCGTGCTCTACACCTCGGGGACGAGCGGCCGGCCCAAGGGCGCGATGCTCAGCCACCGGGCCCTGCTGGCCAACCTCGACCAGTGCGCGCAGATCGACCCGCCGGTCGTGGAGTCCGACGACGTGGTGCTGCTGGTGCTGCCGCTGTTCCACGTCTACGGCCTCAACGGCGGGCTGGGCATGGTGGCCCGCCACGCCGCGACCGGCGTGCTGGCCGAGCGGTTCGACCCGGTCGAGACGCTCGAGCTGATCCGGTCGTGCCAGGTCACCAACGTGGTGGGCGCGCCCCCGATGTACGTCGCGTGGTCGATGCTGCCCGACGTCGGCGACGCGTTCACGACGGTGCGGCTGGCCCTGTCGGGCTCGGCGCCGCTGCCGGCGACGGTGCTGCACCGTGTCCTCGACGTCACCGGCCACCACGTCTTCGAGGGCTACGGCCTGACCGAGACCGCACCCGTGCTCACCACGACGCTGATGTCGGAGGTCGCCAAGCCCGACTCGATCGGCCGGCCGATCCCGGGGGTGGAGCTCGAGCTGCGCGACGAGTCCGGCGCGCTGGTGGAGGAGGGCGACCCGGGTGAGGTCGTGGTGCGCGGCGCCAACCTCTTCTCCGGCTACTGGCCCGACGGCGAGGGTGGTCCCGACACCGACGGCTGGTGGGCGACCGGTGACGTCGCGGTGATCGACGACGACGGCGACCTCCGGCTGGTCGACCGGCGCCGCGAGCTGATCCTGGTGAGCGGCTTCAACGTCTACCCGCGCGAGGTCGAGGAGGTGCTCGCCACCCACGACGACGTCGAGGAGGCGGCCGTCATCGGCATCGCCCACCCCTACACCGGCGAGTCGGTGAAGGCCCTCGTCGTACTCCGCGAGGGTGCCCGGCTCAGCGCCGACGACGTCATCGCCCACGCCGCACGGTCGCTCGCCCGCTTCAAGTGCCCGACGTCGGTGGAGTTCGTCACCGAGCTGCCGCACTCCGCGACCGGCAAGGTCTCGAAGGGCCGCCTGCGCGAGCAGGCCTGACCGTGCGGCTGCTACGCAAGCGCCCCCGGGTCGGCGCGGTCACGCTGGTCACGCGGGTCGGCTGCCACCTGTGCGAGCAGGCGGCTCCCGTCGTGGAGAGGGCGGCGCGCGACGCGGGTGCGGCGTACCTCGTCGTGGATGTCGACGCCGATTCCGGGGCGAAGGCGGCGTACTCCGACAAGGTGCCCGTCGTGCTCCTCGATGGAGTCGAGCACGCCTACTGGCAGGTCGACGAGAGGGCGCTGCGGCGGGCCCTCGGGGTGTGACGTGACGGCCGTCACCGACTTTGTGCATCCGTTCACAAGCGCGTAACCTCGACGTCGAGCAAGTCACCTCCGACAGTCGAGGACCCTCGTGACCGAGCACGCGCCCGCCCGTCGGCGGGGCGACCTCCCGGAGGCCACCGTCGCGCGGCTGCCGGTCTACCTGCGGGCGCTGTCGGCGCTCGCGGAGGCGGGCAGCACGACGGTGTCGTCGGAGGAGCTCGCGACCGCGACCGGCGTGACCAGCGCGAAGGTCCGCAAGGACCTCTCGCAGCTCGGCAGCTACGGCACCCGCGGGGTCGGCTACGAGGTCGAGGACCTGGTCCACCACATCGGCGGCACCCTCGGTCTGGCCCAGGGCTGGGCCGTCGTCATCGTGGGGGTCGGCAACCTCGGCCACGCCCTCGCGGGCTACGGCGGGTTCGCCAGCCGCGGCTTCCGGGTCGCGGGCCTGCTCGACGCCGACCCGGCGCGCGTCGGCGAGCAGGTCGGCGGGCTGGCCGTGCGGCACGTCGACGACCTCGCCGAGGTCGTGAGCGACGGCCAGGTCTCCATCGGTGTCATCGCCACCCCCGCCGACGCGGCCCAGGACGTCTGCGACCGGCTCGTCGCCGCCGGCGTCACGAGCGTCCTCAACTTCGCGCCGACCGTGCTGGCGGTGCCCGAGGGCGTCGACGTCCGCAAGGTCGACCTCGCCACCGAGCTGCAGATCCTGTCCTTCCACGAGCACCGCAAGGCCGCCCTGCAGGGGGTGGGTGCATGAGCGTCCTCGCCGTGGGCGTGTCCCACCGCAGCGCGCCCGTGGCCCTGCTCGAGCGGGTCACCCTCGGCGTCGGTGACACCACGAGCGTGCTCGAGGGCATGCGCGACATCGGCGAGGCCGTCGTGCTCGCGACCTGCAACCGGGTCGAGGTCTACGCCGACAGCGAGGCCTTCCACTCGGGCGTCGACGCGGTGACCGACCTGCTGTCCCGCCTCTCCGGCGTCGCCCACGACGAGCTGGTCCCGCACCTCTACGTCCACTGGGAGGGCCAGGCCGTCCAGCACCTCTTCCAGGTCGCGAGCGGTCTGGACTCCATGGTGGTCGGGGAGTCGCAGATCCTCGGTCAGCTGCGCCGGGCCTACGCCGCAGCGCGTGACGGTGCGTCGGCCGGCCGGGTGCTGCACGAGCTGTTCCAGCAGGCCCTGCGGGTCGGCAAGCGGGTCCACGCAGAGACCGGCATCGACGAGGCAGGCCAGTCGCTGGTGTCCGTCGGTCTCGAGCACGCCGTCGCTGCGATCGGGCCGCTGGCCGGCCGCAGCGTCCTCGTCGTCGGGGCCGGGTCCATGGGTGCGCTCGCGGGGGCGACCCTGCGGCGCGCCGGCGTCGACGACGTCGTCGTCGCCAACCGCACCCTCGAGAAGGCCGAGCACCTCGCGACCGCGCTCGAGGGCCGCGGCATCTCCCTCGACGACCTCGAGGACACCCTCGGCCAGGTCGACCTCGTCGTCTCCTCCACCGGCGCCACCGGCCTCGTCATCCCCCACGACCTCGTCGAGCGGGTCGTCAAGGCCCGTGACGGCCGGCCGCTCGCCTTCCTCGACCTGGCGCTGCCCCACGACGTCGAGCCCACGGTCCGCGAGCTCGACGGCATCACGCTCGTCGACCTCGCGACCCTGCAGCAGGCCCTCGCCGGCGAGGGCGCCGACGACGTCGAGGCGGCCCGCGGCATCGTCACCGAGGAGGTCGGCCGCTTCCTCGCCGCCCAGCGCGCCGCCAAGGTCGCGCCGACCGTCGTCGCGCTGCGCTCCCGTGCGGCCGAGGTCATGGAGGCCGAGCTGACCCGGCTGTCCAGCCGCCTCCCCGAGCTCGAGGACCGGGTGCGCTCCGAGGTCGAGCAGACGGTCCACCGGGTCGTGCAGACCCTGCTCCACGGCCCGACCGTGCGGGTCAAGGAGCTCGACGAGGCACCGGCGGGGCTCTCCTACGCCGAGGCGCTGCGCGAGCTCTTCGGCCTCGACCGCGGCGCCGTCCACGCCGTCACCGCCGCGCCCGTCGAGCTCGAGGACGACGAGTGAGCGTCCTTCGTCTCGGCACCCGTGGGTCGGCGCTCGCCCTCACCCAGTCCGGCACCGTCGCCGCGGCCGTCCGCGACCTCGGTCGGGCCTGCGAGCTCGTGACGGTCCAGACCCAGGGCGACGTCGACCCGGGCGCCATCGCGCAGATGGGCGGCACCGGGGTCTTCGTCACGGCGTTGCGCGACGCGCTGCTGCGCCACGAGGTCGACCTGGCCGTCCACTCCTACAAGGACCTCCCGACCGCGCCCGCCGCCGGTCTCGTGGTCGCCGCCGTCCCGCCCCGGCAGGACCCGCGCGACGTCCTCGTCGCGAGCGGCGGCCGCACCCTCGGCGAGCTGCCGGAGGGGTCGCGGGTCGGCACCGGCTCGCCGCGCCGCGCCGCCCAGCTGCGCGCCCTCGGGCTCGGCCTCGACGTCGTCGCGATCCGCGGCAACGTCGACACCCGCGTCGGCAAGGTCACCAGCGGGGAGCTCGACGCGGTCGTGCTCGCCCGCGCCGGCCTGGCCCGGCTCGGCCGGCTCGACGAGGTCACCGAGGTACTCGACCCGCTGCAGGTCCTGCCCGCCCCCGCGCAGGGCGCGCTCGCGATCGAGTGCCGCGCCGACGACCACGAACTGCTCGACCTGCTCAAGGCCCTCGACGACCCTGACACCCGCGCCTGCGTCGACGCCGAGCGCGCGCTGCTCGCCCGCCTCGAGGGCGGCTGCAGCGCACCGGTCGGCGCGCTCGCCGACGTCTCCGAGGGCGACGACGGCCTCGAGCTCTACCTGCGCGGTGTCGTCGTGGCCCTCGACGGCAGCGACGCCGTCCGGCTGTCCGCGACCGGCACCCCCGACACCGCCGCCGCCCTCGGCGCCCGCCTCGCCGACGAGCTGCTCGAGCTCGGCGCCGACACCCTGCTCGGCACGGCCCGCGCATGAGCTCTCGCGTGACCGGACCCCTCACACCCCTCGACTCCCCGCAGCACCCCCGCCTTCGATCAGGAGACACCGCATGAGCACCCGCGCCAAGAAGCCCGCCGGAACGGTCGCCCTCGTCGGGGCCGGCACCGGTGACCCGGGGCTGCTGACCCAGCGGGCCGTCGCGCTGATCACCGGCGCCGACCTGCTGCTCGTCGACGCGGGCGTCGGCGAGGCCGTGCTCGCCCTCGTCCCCGAGGGCGTCGAGGTCGAGCTGACCACCGGCGCGCAGGGCCCGCGCATCACGGCCGCCGCCAAGGAGGGCCGCGACGTCGTGCGCCTGCTGCCCGGCGACCCGTTCACCACCGACGAGGGCCCGAAGGAGGCCGACGCCGTCGCGAAGGCCAAGCTTCGCCTCGAGGTCGCCCCCGGCGTACCCGCCCCCGTGGCCGTCCCCGCCTTCGCCGGCACCCCGCTCGGCATGCCGCGGACCGTCGCCCGCGCCGACGAGACCACCGACTGGCGCGCCCTCGCCGGCGCCCCGGGCTCCCTGGTCGTGCTGATGGCCGCCTCCGGCGTCGCCAAGGCCGCGGCGGCCCTGCAGGAGCACGGCCGCAAGGGCACCGAGGCCGTGACGGTCACGGTCGGCGGCACCGGCGCCGAGCAGCGCACCGTGCTGTCGACCCTGGACTCCGTCGACCGCGACACCACCGGCCTGCAGGGCGAGGCGGTCGTCGTCGTCGGCGCCGCAGCGGCGCGGTCCGAGCGGCTCGGGTGGTACGAGAGCCGCCCCCTCTACGGCTGGAAGGTCCTCGTCCCGCGCACCCGCGACCAAGCCGGTGTGCTGTCCGCGCAGCTGCGCGGCCACGGCGCCCTGCCCGTCGAGGTCCCGACCATCGCCGTCGAGCCGCCGCGCACCCCCGCGCCGATGGAGCGCGCCATCAAGGGCCTCGTCACCGGCCGCTACTCCTGGGTCGCCTTCACCAGCACCAACGCCGTGAAGGCCGTCCGGGAGAAGGTCGAGGAGTTCGGCCTCGACGCCCGCGCCTTCGCCGGCGTGAAGGTCGCCGCGGTCGGCGACGCCACCGCCGCCGCGCTGGTCGAGCTCGGCATCAAGCCCGACCTCGTCCCGACCGGTGAGCAGTCCAGCGAGGGCCTGCTCGCGGGCTGGCACGAGTTCGACGAGGGCTACGACGCGATCGACCGCGTCCTGCTCCCGCGCGCCGACATCGCCACCGAGACCCTCGTTGCCGGCCTCACCGAGCGCGGTTGGCAGGTCGACGACGTCACCGCCTACCGCACCGTCCGGGCGGCGCCCCCGCCCGCCGAGACCCGCGAGGCCCTCAAGGGCGGCGGCTTCGACGCGGTGCTGTTCACCAGCTCCAGCACGGTCCGCAACCTCGTCGGCATCGCGGGCAAGCCCCACGACACGACAGTGCTGGCCTGCATCGGCCCGCAGACGGTGAAGACCGCCCAGGAGCTCGGCCTGCGCGTCGACGTCGTGGCGCCCAAGCCCGACGTCGAGTCGCTCGTCGAGGCGCTCGCTGCCCACGCCGCGGAGCGCCGGGCGGAGGGGATCCCGGCGCCGTCGATGGCGCGCCGGCGCAAGGCCGCCCGCAAGTGACCTTCCCGGGCGCCCGCCCACGGCGGCTGCGGCGTACCCCTGCCCTGCGCCGGCTGGTCAGCGACGTCCGGCTGCACCCGGCCGACCTCGTGCTGCCGCTGTTCGTCAAGGAGGGGCTCACCGAGCCGGCTCCGATCGCCTCGATGCCCGGGGTCGTCCAGCACAGCCGCGACTCGCTGCGCAAGGCCGCCCACGAGGCGGTCACGGCCGGTGTCGGCGGGCTCATCCTCTTCGGCATCCCCGAGGTCAAGGACGCCCGCGGCTCCGGTGCGGACGACCCGGCGGGGGTCGTGCAGCTCGCGCTCGCCGACCTCGCGGCGGAGGTCGGTGACGCGACCGTCGTCATGAGCGACCTGTGCCTCGACGAGTACACCGACCACGGCCACTGCGGGCTGCTCACCGCCGAGGGCGAGGTCGACAACGACGCGACCCTGGAGCGCTACGCGAGCGCCGCCGTCGCGCAGGCTCGCGCGGGCACCCAGGTCGTCGCACCGAGCGGGATGATGGACGGCCAGGTCGCGGCGATCCGGGACGCGCTCGACGGGGCCGGCTTCGCTGAGGTCCCCGTGCTCGCCTACTCCGCGAAGTACGCCAGCGCCTTCTACGGCCCCTTCCGCGACGCCGCCGAGTGCGCGCCGCAGTTCGGCGACCGCGCGGCCTACCAGCAGGACGCCGCCCGCTCGACGGAGGAGGGCGTGCGTGAGGCGCTGCTCGACGTCGCCGAGGGCGCCGACGCCGTGATGGTCAAGCCGGCGATGGCCTACCTCGACGTCGTCCACGCGGTCGCGCAGGCCGTCGACGTGCCCGTCGCGGCCTACCAGGTCTCCGGGGAGTACGCGATGGTCGAGGCCGCCGCCGCGCAGGGCTGGGTCGACCGCCAGCGCATCGTCCTCGAGACCCTCACCGGCATCCGCCGCGCGGGCGCGTCGATGGTCCTCACCTACTGGGCGACCGAAGCAGCGGGCTGGTTGGCCTAACCGGCAGGTGTCGCGGCGTCCGCGTCGTACTCCTGTCTCTGGCACGCTGTGCCCGGCTTGTGCGGGTTCGGACAGGCCGGAGGAGGACCCAGCGGTGAGGCGCGCGCTCGTGGCGACCCTGGTCGCTGCTGCCTGCGCACTGGTGGCCGTCCCGGCTGCCCTGCCGGCGTCCTCTGCTGCGACCTGCGTCGGGCGTACGACGGAGCGCGGCGGTGTGTCGGGGGTCTGGTGGACCTACGCGCTCCCGCGCTTCAGCGTCGGCCCCGCGGCGGTCGTGGCGCACGCCGGCGACGCCGCGAAGTGGTTCGTGACCAACGGCGTCGAGGTGGTCGCCTCGACCGACACCGGCTGCACGTGGAGCAGCGTGCTGGTGCTGCCGGAGACCCCGACCGCCGAGCTGCCCTACTCCCGCCAGACCGACCGGGTCCGCGGGCTGTCCGCCGCGAGCGGTGCGGTCGCCGCGACGGTGGAGGTGCTGTCGGAGGCCGACCCGCTCGGGCCGCTCGCCCCGGAGGGCTCACCTACCCGCGGCCTGGTCTCCACCACCGCAGTGCTGTGGGGGGAGCTCGCGCCTGCGCGGACGAGCCCGCTGACGCTGCCGCTCGGCGTCCCCGGCCCGCTGGCCGTCGCGCCGTCGGCGTCGGGCACCGTCTACGCCGTGGCCGGCGGCCGGCTCCACCGCACGTCGGACAGCGGGGTCTCGTGGGCGCTCACGACGCCGCTGCCCGAGCCGGGCGCGGCGGTCACCGCCGTCGCGGTCCACCCGAAGGCCCCGCAGGTCGTCTACGCCGTGCAGGGCGACGCGGTCCACGCGAGCCAGGACTCCGGCGCGACCTGGACGCTGCTCCTCGACGCCGACGGAGCGCTGGTGCCCGCGATCGCGGTGACCGTCGACGAGAACAACCCGATCAACGTGCGGCTGCTCGAGCAGGTCGACGCGCGGTCCTCACCGCACCAGCTGCGCTACTCCAAGGATGGCAGCTCCTTCGACGTCCGGCCCCTGGGTGCCGGGGGCCGGGGAGTCGTCGAGGGGCCGGTGCAGTCCGGCGCGGGCGGGGCGCGGCTCGACCAGTTCGTCGTCACGACCGCGACCGACGTCTACAGCTACGACGTGCTGGGCGACCGCCTCGTCGCGGTCGACGAGTTCGACCTCGGCCCGCTGCTCGACGTCGACCTGTCAGGGTCGTCGTTCGTCTTCCGCGGCGAGACGCGGCTCGCCCGCTGGATCCCCGGCGCGCGGCTGGCGACGCTGCCGAGGAGGCTCTCGGTCGGCCCCGTCGGCACCCCGCTGCCGCCGCTGTCGCCCGAGACCGTGCTCAGCGGCCCGACCGAGGTGGCGCTCGCCCGCGACGAGACCGCCACCCTCGACCTCGACCTCGACCTCTCGCCCGAGCCGACCCCGATCGACGTCTTCTTCCTGCTCGACACCTCCGGGTCGATGGACGACGTCGTCAACGGCCTCGTCAACGGCTTCGCCCAGCTCGCCCGCGAGCTGGGGGAGAAGCGGATCGACGCGCAGTTCGGCCTGGGGGAGTACCAGGACACCGCCGGCACCCGCTACCACCGGCGCCTCGACATCAGCCCGCCCGGCGAGCCGCTGCGCAAGGCGCTCGCCACCGTGTCGACCGCCGGTGGCGCCGAGCCGGCGTGGACGGCGCTGCACCAGATGTCGACCGGCACCGGCATCCTCAAGCCGGCCAACGGCGACCCCGTCCCCCGCGGTGAGGGGGCCAGCTGGCGGCAGGGCTCGCTGCGGGTCGTCGTCCACGCGACCGACGAGCTGCCGAGCGACGACCCTGACGGCGCGACCCGCGACGAGGCGGTCCGGGCGATGCGCGACGACGGTGTGCGCCACGTCGGCATCGAGGTCGTGCGCCAGCGCAGCGTCACCCAGGTCGCCGACGACCCCACCCCCACCCTCGACCCCGGCCGGCTCAACCGCGAGCTCGGCGCGGTGGCGCGCGCGACCGGAGCCCTCGCGCCCGCCGGAGGCGTCGACTGCGACGGCGACGGCACGGTCGAGCTCGCCGCCGGCGCGCCGCTCGTCTGCCAGGTCGTGCCCAACGGCGACGTCGGCCCGGTCGACGTCGGCGTCCCCGAGACTGGCGACGGCACGATCGAGCTGGCCTCCCCGCTGCTGCGGATCCTCGCGACGCTGCGCGACGAGCAGCCGGTCGGCGTCGAGGTGTCACCGCCCGCCGCCGCCGCCGACCTCCGCGCGACCGTGCGGAGCCTGTCGGCCGCGACGACGGTCAACGTCAAGGAGTCGGCAGCCCTGGCCTACTCCGTGTCGGTGACGTGCGCCCCGGCGGCGTACGGCGGCACCTTCGACCTCTCGCTGCTGCCCCGCGTCGGCGCCCGCCGTGGGTCGGCCCTGCCGCTCCGCGTCACCTGCGAGCCGCTGCCCGGCGGCCCGGTGCCGCCGGGGGTGGAGGCGCCTGGCGCACCTCAGCCGAGACCGGTCGCGGCCGCCCTGCCGGCGCCGCCGATCCCGCCGCCGGTGCC